>JAQGMQ010000638.1 GCA_028292305.1 Rhodoferax sp. | reverse complement strand
GGTGGCCTGCACCAGCTGCCCGCCGGGCGCCCAGCGCCAACCCTCCAAGTGGCCGGCTTCATATTCCTCGCGGGTGCGCACGTCGAAGCGGAACAGGCTGCGTTCATTGGCCTCGAATTCGAAACGGGCCAGCGTGGCGGCGTCGATGCGTTGCACCCCGGCGCGCTGCGCCACGGATTCGGCACGTTGGCGCGCATCGGCCAGGCTGGTCTCTCCGGGTTCGAGCAGCTTCGGCTTGCGGCCGTAGGCCAGCTCGCGGCCGGCGATCAGCCAGGCCATGGTGCCGTCTTTCAACGACACCACCGGGTTCGGGATGCCGGCGTCGATCAGCGTCTGCGCGCCGACGATGGAGCGCGTGCGGCCGGCGCAGTTCACCACCACCAGGGTCGCGGGGTCGGGGGCGATTTCACCGATGCGGTAGACCAGCTCGGCGCCGGGCAGGCTGTGGGCAAACGGCAGGCTGAAGGCGTTGAATTCCTCGGGGGTGCGGCTGTCGACCACGACCAGGTTGTCGCCGCGTTCCAGGCGTTGGTGCAGCTCTTCGGTGTCGATCCACGGCGTGTGTTTCTCGTGCTCGATGACTTCGCCGAAAGCCTTGCTCGGCACGTTGCTGCCGCTGAAGATTTCATAACCGGCGTCGGCCCAGCCGTCGGTACCGCCTTCGAGCACCGACACGTTCAACCAGCCCAGCTTGACCAGCTTGGCGGCGGCCTGGTGGGCCAGGCTTTCATCGGCGTCGACGATGACGATGCGGGTGCTGCGGCGCGGCACCAGGCGATCGATCAGCAGCTCCAGCCGCCACAGCGGCGCCGAGGCCGCCAGCAGGATGTGGCGGTGCGTGAACACGCCCGTCTCGCGCACGTCGAGCACGGCGATCTCCTCGCCATCGGCCAGCGCCGCCTTCAGCGCCTGGGGCGTCACCAGTGGATGACGGATCAGCGCCGGTGGCGAGAAAGTGCGGTAGCTGCCGCCGTCCTTGCCTTCGAACACCACGCGCCGGGTCAGCCGGTCCAGCGCCAGGCCGTCGAAGTGCAGGTGCAGGCCCGGCTCGTCGCCGATGAGTTCGATGGTGTGCACCTCGGCCGGCGTGAGGGTGATGGCCGCGCCGGCCACCACGTCCACGTTGCGCAGGTGGCTGAGCCGGTCGCGCGCGGGGTCGTCGGTCTTGTGGCGCGCGAACACGGCGTTGCGTTCGTTGCCGTTGATGCCGGCAATGATGGCCCAGGTGGTGTGGTCGTGCGGTGGCTGGGCCTTGCCCGGCAAGCCGGCCGACACGTACAGCGCGTAGTGGCCGAACAGGTCCTCGGTCAGGCGGTAGACCTGCGCCGGGCGCTCGGCGTCCACCGGGAAATGCGCCGGCGGAAACAGGTCGTGGCGCAGGCCCAGGTGCACCAGGGCATCGGCCACGGCGCGCAGCTGGGCGGTGGTGGCGCGTTCGGGGTCGGGCAGCAGGCGCTGCGCCGTCTGGATGAAGCTGGCGACGGCGTTGGCGCGGCGGCTGGCGACATCGCTGCCGCTGAAATCGAGGGGGACGGTGGTCTGGGTCATGGTGTGTGGACGGGGGCGTGGGTCACGTTGGTCACTTGGGATCGGCAAGCCTAGGCCCGCGCCGCGCCATCCGCAACGAAGTAAAACGAGGATGCTTATTCAGGCTTTGCAACAAGCCGCACTGCAGAAACCGCATATCGATACGCGCAATCCTTCGTTCACGCGGCGGGCACGCAAATCTAGAGTTGGCCGATCTTTCCGATCCAACCAGGTTTCCCGATGCACAAGCGCTTCTTCTTCCACACACTGACCGCGGCGCTGGCCGCCACTGCGCTGCACGCGCCGCTGGCCCAGGCCAACGAGGCCGACGGCTTCCCGAACAAGCCGGTGCGCATCGTGGTGCCGGTGGCCGCCGGCGGCAGCGCCGACAAGCTCACCCGCACGCTGGCCGACAAGCTGGGCCAGCTGTGGGGCCAGTCGGTGGTGGTGGAAAACATCGCCGGGGCCAGCGGCACCATCGGCGCGACCAAGGTGGCCAAGTCACCAGCCGATGGCTACACGCTGCTGCAGCAGGGCGAAGGCCTGACGCTCAATGCCATCCTGTTCCGCGAGTTGCCCTACGACACCAAGGCCTTCGCTCCGGTGATCAAGGCGGTGGTGAATCCGCAGATCCTGGTGGTGAACCCGGCCACCGGCATCCACACTTTCGGCGAATACCTGGCGCGCGCCAAGGCCAAGCCCGAGAGCATCAGCCTGGGCCTGCCGGGCAATGGCGGCATCGCCCACGTGGCCCATGAAATCCTCACGCAGGAGACGGGCGCCAAGGTCAACTACATTCCCTACCCGGGCGGCGGCCCGGCCACGCTCGACGTGCTCGGCGGCCACACCGACGCGACGCTGATCACGCTGGCGGCGGTGACCGAATACGTGCGCTCGGGCAAGCTGCGCGCGCTGGCCGTGACCACGCCCTACCGCTCGCCCGCGCTGCCCGACGTGCCCACCATGGCCGAGGCTGGCCTGCCCGGGTTCTCGGTGGAAAGCTGGCAGGGCTACTTCGCGCCGGCCGGCACGCCGCAGCCCATCGTGGACAAGATCAACCGCGACATCCAGACCGTGCTGAAGTCGCCCGAGGTGCGCGCCAAGCTCGAAGACATGGGCTTCAAGGTTGCCGGCGGTCCGCCCGCCGATCTGGCCGCGAGCCTGCAGACCGAGCGGCCCAAGTACGCGCTGGCCATCAAGACCGCCGGCATCAGTCTGCGCTGAAGCTCATTCGGCGTCGGCCTCTGCCTCTGCCTCCCCGGCTTCCACCGGCCGGCAGGCGCGCACGGCCGTCATGTAGTGTTCGATGTGGGCGGTGAGCACACCGGCCACGATCTTCACGATGGCCGGCAGCGGCTTGCTGGCGTCGATGGCCAGGCTGACGGTCTGCGGCTCGGCGCCCTTGTCGCGCACCGGCAAGAAACGCAACGAGCCGTCGATGATCTCGGGCGCAGCGTCCAGCTCCGACGTGAAAGCCACGTAGCGCCCGCTCTTCGCCAGGCTCTTAACCAGCTGCAATGAGTTGGTCTCGACGCGGTTCTGCGTGCCGGTGAAGAGCCAGCTGTAGCGCGACTCCAGATAACGCCGGATCGGCAGCGTCTTGCTCTGCAGGGCGATGGCGTGGGCGCTGGCCTCCTGCAGGCTGGTGGTGGTGGAGCGCGCCAGCGGATGGCTGGGCGCCACGATGCAGCCGAACGGCAGCTCGGCCGTCCACAGCGTGTGCAACTGACGCTGCGGCGACAGGTTGAACACGGCGGCCAGCTGCACCGTGCCGTCGAGCAGCGCGGCGATGGCGTCGTCGGTGCTGCCGGTGTCGATCGACAGCGAAATCCGCGGGTGGTCGTTGGCCACCGTCTCCACCAGCCGCGGCAGGATGGTGCTGACATGGCTGTCCATGGCCATCACCCGCACGTGGCCCTGGTGGATGCCCTGCATCTGGCGGATGTCGCCGGCGGCGCGGCGTTCGTCGTCGCGCCAGCGGTGGGCCAGCGTGACGATGGTGTCGCCCGACGGCGTGAGCCGCATGCCGCGCGGCAAACGTTCGAACAGCGGCACGCCGAGCTCGGCCTCGAGCTCCAGGATCTGCCGGTTGATGGCCGAGGCTGCCACGTGCAACTCGCGCGCTGCCTTCTGGATCGAGCCCGAACGCGCCACCTGGTCCACGTAACGCAGCACCACCGGCAACAAAGAACCACGCATCGCATT
>JAQGMQ010000047.1 GCA_028292305.1 Rhodoferax sp. | reverse complement strand
AACCATTCGGAAACCGGCGAAGCGCTGGCCCTGAGCGCCCGCTACGTCGTGGGCTGCGACGGCCCGCGCAGTCTGGTGCGCAAGAGCTGCGGCATCCGGTACAACGGCCAGAGCGAGGAAGCCCGCGACTTCTTCGGCGGACAGATGTTGTCGGTGTTCTTCAGGGCACCCGGCCTGTATGCGCTGCTGGGCAAGAAACCCGCCTGGCAATACTGGGCCGTGAACGCGCAGCAGCGCGGCCTGTTGATCGCCATCGACGGGGTCGACACCTTTTTGTTCTGCCTGCAGATGGCGCCCACGCAGACCCCCGACGCCGTGGACTACCGCGCGGCCATGTTCGCCGCGATCGGCAAAAGCTTCGACTTCACGCTGATCGCCACCGCGCCGTGGAACGCCGGCTTCACGTTGGTGGCCGAAGCCTTCTCGCGCGGCCGCGCCTTCATCGCCGGCGACGCCGCCCACCTGTTCACGCCCACCGGCGGCATGGGCTACAACACCAGCGTGGACGACGCCGTCAACCTGGGCTGGAAGCTCGCCGCCGTCTTGCAGGGCTGGGCCGGCGCCGGCCTGCTCGATTCGTATGAGGCCGAACGCAAGCCGATCGCCGAACGCAACACCCGCTTCGCCCGCGGCATGGCCGACAGCATCGGCCGCATCGTCGTGCCCCCGCGGCTGGAGGCCGACGACGCCGAAGCCACGGCCGCACGCGACGCCTTGAGCGAGGCGCTGTACCAGCACGTGCGCCGCGAGTTCAACATCCCCGGCCTGCAGCTCGGCCTGCGCTACGCAGGCAGCCCGGTCGTCGCCCCTGAGGCGACGTCACCACTCGCTGACGAACCGAACCGCTACCAGCCCAATGGCCGGCCCGGTGCCCGCGCGCCGCATGTGTGGATCGGCGGGCAGTCGATCTTCGACCTGTTCGGCCGCGACTTCACGCTGCTGTGCTTTGCGTCGCCCGGCTCTGCCTGGCAGGCCGCAGCGCATGAACTCGGCATGCCGCTGACCGTCGTGCCATGCGCCAGCGCCGAGGCGCGCCAGCTCTACGGCGCCGACCTGGTGCTGGTGCGTCCCGACCACCACATTGCCTGGCGCGGCGAGACCGAAGCCGACCCGGCGGAAGTGCTCGCCATGGCCTGCGCGCGGACGCCGTTGCAGGTGCGCAAGCTCAGCGCAGCCTGACCCTTTCACCCTCACCACACGAGACCACACACCATGAAATTTCTCCACTTCGCACAAGACGGCCAGGCCGGCCTGGCCATTGCCGACGGCCTGGGCTTCAAGGGCCTGCTGGCCTCCCACGCCGACTTCCCCGGCACGCTGCAGACGCTGGTCGCCGAAGGCCCTGAAGCACTCGCCCGCGCGGCACAGGTACTGCGCGGCGGCGACGCCATCGATCTGCAAAAAGTCAGCTACCTGCCGCCGTTCGAGAACCCCGGCAAGATCTTCTGCATCGGGCTGAACTACGTCGACCACTCGGTGGAAAGCGGCTTTGAAGTGCCGTCGTATCCGGCGATCTTCTCGCGCTTCAATTCGAGCCTGATGGGCCATGGCGCGCCCATCGTGCGGCCACATGTGTCGACCCAGCTCGACTACGAAGGTGAGCTGGTGGCCGTGATCGGCAAGCCCGGCCGCTACATCGCCAAGGAAGACGCGCTGGACCACGTGATCGGCTATTCGATCTTCAACGACGCCTCGATCCGCGACTACCAGCGCAAGTCGGCGCAATGGACCATCGGCAAGAACTTCGACGACACCGGCGCGTTCGGCCCGGTCTTCGTCACCGCCGACGCCCTGCCCCGCGGCGCCGAAGGTCTTCAGCTGCAGACACGGCTCAACGGCGTGGTGGTGCAGAACGCCTCCACGTCGTCGCTGATCTTCGACGTGGCCACGCTGGTGAGCCTGCTCAGCGAAGCCGTGCGGCTGCAGCCGGGCGACGTGATCGTCACCGGCACGCCGTCGGGCGTGGGCCTGGCACGCAAGCCGCCGCTGTTCATGCAACACGGCGACGTGTGCGAAGTGGAAATCGAGGGCATCGGCATCCTGAAGAACCCCGTGGTCGACGAATCATGAACAGCCCCGCCGTGCATTCCGTCGAACGTGTCGTCTTCAGCGTGCCCGAGATCGCGCCCGCCGAAAAGTTCTACACCGCCTTCGGCCTCGACGTGCGGCGCGACGGCAACCGGCTCGACCTGTACACCCACGGGCACCCGCACCGCTGGATGACGGTGCTGGCCAACGGCCGGCCCAAGGCCCTGCAGTACCTGAGCTTCGGCATCCACGCGGACGACGCGGCCGCGTTCCAGGACCGCATCGCCACGCTCGGCATCGGCTGTGTACCGCACGCGTCGGGCACGGCCGACGGCCTCTGGCTGAAGAGCCCCGATGGCGTGTGTTTCCAGCTGGTCGTGGCCGACAAGGTTTCGCCCGACCAGAAGACCACGCCCGCGCAGCGCCCTGCTGCATCGCGGGCCAACGCGGCCTCGCCGATGCGCAGCCAGGCCCTGCCCGTGCACCCGCGCTGGCTGTCGCACGTGCTGCTGTTCACGCCCGACGTGCAGCGCATGCTCGACTTCTGCGAACGGGTGCTGGGCCTGCGGCTGTCGGACCGCTCGGGCGACCTCGTCGCCTTCCTGCACACGCCGCACGGCAGCGACCACCACCTGTTTGCCTTCGTCAAATCGAACGCGCCCGGCCTGCACCACACGAGCTGGGACGTGGGCAGCCTGGACGACGTGGGCGAAGGCAGCGAACAGCTGCGCGCGGCCGGCTTCACCGAAGGCTGGGGCGTGGGCCGCCACGTGCTCGGCTCCAACTATTTCTACTACGCGCGTGACCCCTGGGGCAGCTTCGCCGAGTATTCGTTCGACATCGACTTCGTGCCCGCCGGTGCCGCATGGCCGTCTGGCGATTACCCGCCCGAAGACTCGTTCTACCTGTGGGGGCCGGCGGTGCCGGAGTGGTTCGTGGTGAACACGGAAGGCGTTCCGCCGGCGGCATGCCCGCCCACGGCTGCCAAGGCGCCTACAAGATCCCGGGCTTGAAGCCTAGGAAGTAGACCCGTGCGGTTGGTCATCGTGGA
>JAQGMQ010000036.1 GCA_028292305.1 Rhodoferax sp. | reverse complement strand
GCGCGTTGTTGCCGCCGTTCACCGAAGCCGGCGGCTCGCTGCCCGGCAGCCAGTGTTTCGACGACTCGCCTGCGCGGTGCAGCGCAACTGTGGCGATCAGCCCGCCCAGCACTTCCATCAGCAGGATGGCCGGCAGCGCGATGCTGGTGATCTCGGGGCCCAGCGTGGTCGAGGCCGCGGCGAACTGCGAGGCCAGCAGCAGCGCCACCGACGACATTGGCGACATTGCGCAGCCCACCCACAGCGCCTGCTTCAGCCGCATGCCGCTGCCGAAACTGGCGACGGTGATGCCGCCCACCTTGGCCAGCGCCCGCGCGGCCACCACGGCCAGCACCACGCCGGCCACGGCATGGCTCCACGGCGCCTGCGCGGCCACGGTGGAGACCAGCACGAACATCAGCATGGTGAGCATGGCCGCGGCCGTGCCCAGCTGGCGCGGCCAGATCCACGGCCTAGGATTCAGCTGCTTCAGCAACATGCCGGCCATCAACGCCGACAGTGCGGCAGAGGCGCCGAACAGGCCGGCCACGGCGGTGCCCGCGGCGATCAGCGCCAACAGCAGCATCGAGGTGTTTTCGCTGGTGGGGCTCATCACCCGCAGCGCGGCGCGCATGGCCAGCGCCAACAGCGCAGCCACCACGAACGACAGGCCGAGCAGCGTGGCCACCGGGTAGAAGCTTTCAAGCAACGTGGCGCGCGGCGCATCCATCACGCCGGCCATGGTGGTGCCCAGCGTCAGCGCATACAGCGTGTTGAGCGTGGCCAGCACGATGGCGCGGTCGGTTACCGGGCCGGAGGCGCGGGCGTCCATCACCACGCGGGTCAGCACGGCGGGCGACGCCACCACGGCCACGATGGCCAGCGGCTCGGCGACCGTGCTGTCGATGTCGAGCCAGCGCAGTACGCCGTACACCGCGGCAAAGGTCACGGCCGACTCGAACAGGCTCTGCACCAGCACCATCGGGTTGTGGCGGAACCAGCGCAGCGGAATGCGCGCGCCCGCTTCGAACAGCACCACCGCAATGCCCAGCTCCAGCATGAACAGGCCCGTGCCCTGCAGCGGCCAGACGACACCGGTGAAACCGGCGAAGCCGGCGAATGCGCCGACCAGTGAATAACCCGCCACTTTGGGCAGGCCGGTATAGCGTTGCACCAGGTAGCCGCCTGCCGCGGCCGCGGCCAGCAGCAGCGACCAGGCCACGGTGGGCGAGCCGGCCGTGGGCCGTGCCCATTCGGCCCAAAAGGCCATCAGTTCATTCATGGGAGTCTCCGTGTTCTTGTTGGTCAACAGGCGCAGACATCCGTGTCTCGCGCAGCGCCGTCACCGGCAGCGGATCGGCTTCGACCCGGTGGTGGCCCAGCCGCAACAGCATCGACTGCAGGCCCTGGTTGAGCTGGTCGAGCCCGAGGGCGTCCAGCTCTTTGATCAGCGTCTTCAGCAGGCCGCTGCCGCCACCGCGGCTTTGCGACAGTTGCGCCTGCGCCTGCGGCGTGGTGTGCAGCAGCACGGTGCGCTGGTCTTGCGCCAGCCGCGTGCGTGTGACGAGGCCATCCGCCACCAGGCGGCGCAGCATGTTGCTCACCGACGGCAGGCTGAGGCGCATGCGCGCGGCCAGGGCCGACACGGTTTGCCCGGGGTGCTGGGCGACCAGGGTCAACGTGCGCACTTCGGCGGGCGACAGGCCGGTGATTTCTTCCAGCTGCCGGTAGTCCTCCTGGGCGGCCCAGAACAGGCTGCGCAAGGCGCGCAGGGCGCGGGCTTCGTCGTCGCCGCGTTCGGGGGCTGGCGCGGGCCGGCTGTCGGCATCGCGCATGGCACCGGCCTCGCTGGGGATCGACTCTGGGGCCAATTCGACGCGCGAAATGGGGCTCAAAGAAGGCATTTATATGTTTGTTTTATAAAACTGTTTTGAAGGGATTTACCAGTTTACGCCGCTCGGCCATGCACCGTTGCAGGACAAAGCCGACAAAAACCAAGGAGAACCGCACCAACGCGGTGCGGTTGGGCGGTCAACGGCCGCCGGATGAGCCCGGATCGCCCGGATCAGGCCGTCGAGGCTTCAGGCATTCGGCGCCGTGGCCACGGCCCGGCGCCGCGCAGGAATGAAGAAGCTCAATGGCTGGCTGCGCCAGCGCGCCCAAATCGCCGACCTGATGCGGGCCCGGTCGACCCCACTCACGTTGTGCGCCTGCAAGGCCACGCGGAACGCGAAGTAGAAGCTCACGCCCAGATTCAACGCGCCGATCAGCGGTATGGAGGCCACGCACCACCACAGGCTGGGGTTGTGCACCACGCCCCAGCCCAGCGACGCGCATGCCGCCGCCAGTTGCCCGGTCGACAAGGTGACGTGGCGCACGTCGATGCCCAGGCCGAAAAACCCCGCGAACGCGGGGATCAACCCCAGCATGAAGCCCAGAGAAATGTTCGACGCGAACCCCGAGATGTTGTCGCGCATGAACACCGACCAGCGCGCCGCCCGGGCCGGGCCGAGCAGGGCGGTGATGCGCGGGTTGTAGCGCATGGCCGAGTCGAGCTTGTGCAGCACGAACCAGTTTTCGGCCCAGCCGGCAATGATGCTGGCCGCGAACAGCAGCGTCCCGGTAAAGGCCGCGAACAGCAGCGCCGGGCTGAGCAGGTGCAGCGTGTCGAACACGTGTTGCGCGCTCTTGGCGTCGATCATCGGATGGCCCAGCGCGGCCTGCATCAGCGCGCTGATGCCGACCACCACGGGAAACACCATCACCACGTTGCCCAGCACCGCCGCCACCTGCGAACGCACCAGGTGCGTGACCTCGTCGACGAACACGGTCACCGCGTCGGGCGTGTCCAGGTTCTTCAGCTTGGCGGCCATGGCCGGCGCCGTCATGGCCGGCTGCTTGGTGGCCAGCGTGCAGTGCAGCAGCTGGATCAGCACGAAGCTGCCGGCGTACACCACGCTCGACCAGAAGCCACCCCAGAACGCCGACAGCCCTAGCGCCACCACCATGAATTTGAGCAGGGTGGTGACGGCCGTGAGCGCGCCGCCGCCCGCCGCCTTGCGCACCATCGACGCGTATTCGCCCGGCTCGCGGGTGATGTAGTGTTCGCCGGTTTCGGCGCTGCGCTCGGTCACCTTGGCGGCCAGCAGCGTCGAGTTGGCGGCCACCAGCGCGCGGATGCTGTTGCGTTCGCGGCCCAACAGCGCCATGCGCGCAGTGAAGCGCACCGCCGCCGCGCCGGGGTTGGCCGGCAGCAGCAGGTCGAGCAGGTCGCGGATGCGCAGCACGCGTTCGCGCATCTGCCGCAGGCGGAACACCATGCCCACCGAAATGCCGTTTTCTTCCAGGTGCGTGTAGACCGTGGACGCGGCCTGGCGGCAGGCGTCGAGCCGTTCGCGGAACTGCGCCACGGCGGCCTCCAGCGGCACGGTGCGGTGCGGGCGCTGGGCCATTTCGTCGCGCAGGGCCTGCACGTCCTGGTCGAGCGCGTGGAACGGCCGCGCGTCGCGCACCTTGTCGCTCATGCGCAGCCGCAGCTCGGGCGAGAAGCCGGCGGCCTGCATCTGGGTGGTGCAGTAGGCGATGGCGTCGAGCACGATGCCCTGCCAGTCGGGCCGGTGCCGCTCGGGGTGCTCGGTGGAAACGCTGGCGCCGTCGAGTGCCTTGCCGCCGGTCAGCAGCCAGGCCAGCCGCTCGCATTGCGCGTCATCCAGGGCGCCGAGCCAGCGCGCATCGGCCGCGCTTGAGAACACCAGCGAAAACAGCTCCGAGGCGTCGATGGTCTCGGGCGTGCCCGGCAAGAGCTTGCGCCGCAGGCGTTCGCCGAGTTCGCTTACGAAGGCGGTGCGCGGTGCGAAGCCGTA
>JAQGMQ010000030.1 GCA_028292305.1 Rhodoferax sp. | reverse complement strand
TGAGAAGACTCGTGCAGGCTCAGCGAGGCGGCTATGATCAGGTACTCTTTATTGGCCTTGTCCTGCGGGTATTTCTGCAGCTTGAAGGTGCAGCCCGGCACCATCGCCCGCAGGTTGCCCGAGCCCTGCCCCCGGCTGCCTGGCGCGCCGGCTTCTTCCATGCGCACACGGGTGAGCGCACGCCCCTCGTCAGCGTCAAAAAAATCCCCTGGCCATTTGTACAGCTCCTGGGTGTTGTGCCCCGTCTTGCGCGGCATCTTGATCTTGTTCTGCAGCCGGGCGCGTGGCTTGGTGAAGTCGAAGTCGTCCTGCACGAACCAACTCGGTTGCAAGGATTCAGCCGTTGCAAATTGGCTTATGTATTCCTCATCGATCTTGGCTGTGGGGCCGTAGAAGTTGACGGTCTGGTAGGCGGCGCTGTCAAACGGGCGGTGGGCACCGGCGTCGTCCACGAGGATCAGCGTGTGTTTGCCACCCTTGTGCTCCCAGAACGTCGATATGCCCCATTCCTGCATCAGGCGGAACAACAGATCGGCATCAGTTTCTCCATACTGCGTCTGGAACACGCGCGGCGGATAGGTGTTGGACAGCCGCAGTTCCATCGGGTAGGTGTAGTCGGCCAACACCTCCTGGATGATCTCCACCACCGTCTTGTTCTGGAAGATCTTGTAGTCGCTGGTGCGGGTGGCCAGCACCAGCCAGGGCTCCAGGAGAATCTCGTAGATGCCCCTCCTGTTTTCGGCCCGCACGAAGCGTGCGCTGGTCACCAGGCCATTGATCTCGCGGGTGCCGGCGCCAATGCCGGCCATGAAGCCACGGCCTTCGAGTTCGATGATGACGTTGAACTCTTTGCCCACCAGCTGCTTGACGTTGATGTTCGCGGTGACGACTTCGGTGAGGTCGGGTGCGTCGGGCGTCTGCAGCTCGATGACGTACCGAAACAGAGTTCCCAGGCTTTCGCTGCCCTGCAAGCTTTTGAATTCGAAGGCCGGGCCACCACGCAGGCTGGCATGGCGGGGGACTTGACCTGGACGGTGCGGGACATGAAATCAATCCTCTTGTTTGCATACAAAGCAAACGATGATTTTTACATTGCTCCCAAAAACTTATCGAACAAATGTGAAATATTTTGTATTTTTCCCAGATACTATTTTTGCATACGAAGATAAATTCCAGAATTTTTACCGAAATGAACTTGCAAGCGACCCAATGCCGGCGGCGCTTTTGACTTAACAATGCCAGTTGGTTAGTCAAGTACGCCGCAACCAGCGATCACAGTTTTTTTCCGCTTCGTGTCATCGGCTGAAGACAATGGCCCGTGCTGCCAACGCATCGCCCGTGACGCCACCCGCACGTCACCAGCCGCTGACCTTATGCCCGCTTACTTCGCCGTAGGCATCACGAACTCGGCGCCCTTGCCGATGCTCTCGGGCCAGCGCTGCATGATCGACTTCTGCTTGGTGTAGAAGCGCACGCCTTCCTCGCCGTAGGCATGCATGTCGCCGAACAGACTTTTCTTCCAGCCGCCGAAGCCGTGCCAGGCCATCGGCACCGGGATCGGCACGTTGATGCCGACCATGCCCACCTGGATGCGGCGGCTGAATTCGCGGGCCACGTTGCCGTCGCGGGTGAAGCAGCTCACACCGTTGCCGAACTCGTGGGCGTTGATCAGGTCCACCGCTTCCTTCAGGTCATGCACGCGCACGCAGCTCAGCACCGGGCCGAAGATTTCTTCCCTGTAGATGCGCATCTCGGGCGTGACGTGGTCGAACAGCGTGCCGCCCATCCAGAAGCCGTTGTCGCAACCGGCGCCGGCGCGTGCGCCCTGGAAACCGCGGCCGTCGACCAGCAGCTTGGCGCCTTCCTTCTCGCCGATTTCGATGTAGCCGGTGATGCGCTCATGCGCGGCGCGCGTGACGATCGGGCCCATCTCGGCCTCGAGGTTGCTGCCGTTCAGCACCTTCAGTTCATGGGTACGGGCCACCAGCTTGTCGATCACCTTGTCGGCCACGTCGCCCACCAGCACCGCCACGCTGATGGCCATGCAGCGTTCGCCGGCCGAGCCGTAACCCGCGCCGATCAGCGCGTCCACGGTCTGGTCGATGTCGGCATCAGGCATGACCACCATGTGGTTCTTGGCGCCGCCGAGCGCCTGCACCCGCTTGCCGTGGCGCGCGCCGGTTTCGTAGATGTAGTTGGCGATGGGCGTGGAGCCGACGAAGCTCACGGCCTTGACATCGGGGTGCACCAGCAGCGCGTCGACCGCCACCTTGTCGCCCTGGACCACGTTGAACACACCGTCGGGCAGGCCAGCCTGCTTCAGCAGACCGGCCATGAACAGCGAAGGCGTCGGGTCGGTCGGGCTGGGTTTCAGGATGAAGGTGTTGCCCGCGGCAATGGCCACCGGGAACATCCACATCGGCACCATCACCGGGAAGTTGAACGGCGTGATGCCGGCCACCACACCGAGCGGCTGGCGCAGCGTCCAGTTGTCAATGCCCGTTGACACCTGGTCGGTGAAGTCGCCCTTCAGCAGCTGCGGAATCCCGCAGGCGAATTCGACGATGTCGATGCCGCGCGACACCTCGCCCTGCGCGTCGGTGAACACCTTGCCGTGTTCGGCGGTGATCATGCGGGCCAGCTCGTCCTTGTGCAGGTTGAGCAGCTCGAGGAACTTGAACATGACCCGCGCGCGGCGAATCGGCGGCGTGTCGGCCCACTTCGGGAACGCGGCCAGTGCGGCGGCCACGGCGGTGTCGACTTCGGCGCTGCTGGCCAGGGCCACGCGGCCGGTCACGGCGCCGGTGGCCGGGTTGAACACGTCCTGGTGGCGGTCGGACTGGCCAGCGGCAACGCTGCCGCCGATGTAGTGCGCAATTTCGGTGGGCGAAGTGGTGGTGGTGATGCTGGAAGGCATGGGGCGGTCTCCGGGTGGCGTGTGGCTGGGGTGTGGATCACCCGAGTTTAAGAAGTCAGAGGCCGCTTGCCTACCGCCCCAGGCTTAACAGTTTGTTCAGATTGGTGAACAATGCGCCGATGGAAATCCGAAAAGTCGAATCGATGTGGTCGCACCTGCACTGGCTGGTGATGCTGGCCGAACAAGGCAGCTACACCGCCGCCGCCATGCGCCTGGGCGTGAGCAAGGCCGCAGTGAGCCAGCACGTGACCGAGCTGGAGCGCGCCATCGGCGTGAGCCTGGTGCGCCGCACCACGCGCAGCATGCGGCTTACCGAGGCCGGCCAGCGGCTGGTGGACGACACCCGCGAATCCTTCGACCGCATTGCCCACACCTTCAACAGCCTGAAGGATCTGGGCGGCGAGCCCAACGGCCTGCTGCGCATCACCGCGCCGGTGGCGCTGGGCCGGCAGCAGCTGATTCCGCGGGTCACGGCCTTCCTGCTGGCCCATCCGGCGATCCGCATCGAAATGGAATTCTCGGACCGGCTGAGCTCGCTGTCGAACGAGGGCTTCGACCTGGCCGTGCGCCACATCGCCACCCCGCCCGATTCCCACGTGGCCTGGCCGCTGTGCAAGACCCGTTCGGTGCTGGTGGCCAGCCCCGCCTACCTGGCGCGCCGCACCGCGCCCGACCACCCTGCCGCACTGGCCCGGCACGACTGCCTGCACTACCCGCGCGGGCAGGCGTCGAACGTGTGGTCGTTCGAGCCCAAGGCCGGGCGCACCAAGCCCTCGGCCCGCACCACGGTGCCCATCGCCGGGCCATTCGCGGCCAACAACAGCGAAGCCCTGCGCGACGCGGCCCGGGACAGCCTGGGCATCGCCCTGGTGCCCGACTTCAGCGCGCAGGCCAGCCTGCGCTCGGGTGAACTGGTCGAAGTGATGCCGGGCTGGCGGCCGGTGGGCACCTTCGCCGACAACATCTTCGCCATGCGTCCCTATGCGTTGCACGTGCCGCGGGCGGTGACCCTGTTCGTGCGGCATCTGCGCGACAGCCTGGCCGGCGGCTTCCAGGCCTGAGCCGAAGGCCGAGGCGCTGCCGGCACGCCACAGTGTTGTGACATTTGGCGGCGGGCGCGGCCTATTCTGAAGCCATGAACCGCTTCCGAAAAAGGTGAGTCCGATGCCACTCGAATTCCTGTCCCGCATGGCCCACAGCGCCCTGCCCCACATCGTCGCCGACCCGGTGGAGATGCGCCTGCTGAAGGCCTGCGCCAGCGCCGGCTACCTGGAGATGCGCCCGCTGGCCATCAAGGGCGGCAGCCCGCCGCAGCTGGTGGCGGCGCGGGTGATGGCGGTGTTGCCCGAGGGCGCACGGGCGCTGCATTGCCTGACGGCGTGAGCCGACGGCCCGTCGGCCCTACACAGTTGCGTCACGATCTTTTTCGCCCTGGCCAACACAATTCAACCCATCGACACACACCGTCGTCAGTCCAAAGCAAGGCCAAGCCCTGCAGCGGTACCCAAACAA
>JAQGMQ010000006.1 GCA_028292305.1 Rhodoferax sp. | reverse complement strand
GAGAGCAACCTCGAACTGCTGTTCGACCTGCGCGGCAACCTGCCGACGGCGCTGATCGGCGATCCGCTCCGCCTGGGGCAGATCCTGGTCAACCTGGGCAACAACGCCGTGAAGTTCACCGAGGCCGGCGATGTGGTCATCGGCATCGAGCAGGTGGCGCGCACGTCCGAAGACATCGAGCTGCATTTCTGGGTGCGCGATTCGGGCATCGGCATGACGCCCGAGCAGTGTGGCCTGCTGTTCCGCTCGTTCAGCCAGGCCGACGCGTCGATCACACGCAAGTACGGCGGCACCGGGCTGGGCCTGGCCATTTCCAAGCAGCTGGTGGAGATGATGCAGGGCCACATCTGGGTGGAAAGCACACCGGGTGAAGGTTCGACCTTCCATTTTCATGCGCGCTTCGGCCTGCAGCCCGGCCTGCCGCAACGCATGTTCCACGCCGAGGAAGTGGCCGGGCTGCGCGGGCTGGTGATCGACGACAACCCGTTGGCACGCGACCTCATGACCACGCTGATGACAGGCTTCGGGATGCTGGTCGACACCGCCGAGAACGGCGCGCAGGGGCTGGAGCGGGCCATTGCCGCGCAGGCCGCACTGACCGGTTACGCCGTGGTGCTTACCGACTGGAAGATGCCGGTCATGGACGGCATGGAATGCATTACCCGGCTGCGTTCGGCGCTGGGGCGGCAGGCGCCGCCGGCGGTACTGGTCACGGCCTATGGCAGCGACGATGCCCAGATGATCGCCCTGCGCCTTGGGCTGCGGCTGGACGCCATCATGGTCAAGCCCTACACGCCTTCGTGCCTGCTGGAAGCCATCGGCATCGCGCTGGGCAAGTCCGGCCTGGTCGAGCGCCGGGCCGAGTCGCGTGCGGGCAATGACCAGCGCGCACAAGACCACCTGCGCGGCGCGCGGCTGCTGCTGGTGGAAGACAACGCGCTGAACCAGGAACTGGCGCTGGCCCTGCTCGGCGGTGCCGGGATCGACGTGGTGGTGGCGCACCACGGCGCGCAGGCGCTCGAGATCATGTCCACCGACGGTGACTTCGACGGCGTGCTCATGGATTGCCAGATGCCGGTGATGGACGGCTTCACTGCCACCACGCGCCTGCGCGAGAACCCCGCCTGGGACAAGCTGCCCGTGATCGCCATGACCGCCAACGCCATGGCCGGCGACCGCGAACGTGTGCTCGCCGTCGGCATGAACGACCACATCGCCAAGCCGCTCAACGTGGCCGAGATGTTTGCCACCATCGCCCGCTGGGTGACCCCGCGGCGTCCACAACCGTTGACAGGGGAGGGCGGAACGGCCCATGTGCTGAGCCCCGACGGTGCGAACCAGCTACCTGCGGCGCTTGACCAGGCGCAGGACTTCAAGGCGCTCGACGGCATCGACACCCAGGCCGGCCTGGCCCGCACACTGAACAACCCGGCCTTGTACCAGCGGCTGCTGCTGCGGTTCCTTGAAGGACAGGCGGGTTTCGTGGCGCGTTTCGACACAGCGCTGGCCCGCGCCGACACCGAACAGGTGCGGCTCGATGCGCACACCCTCAAGGGCACGGCCGGCAGCATCGGTGCGATGGCGGTGGCGCTGGCCGCGGACGCACTCGAACACGGCTGCGACACCGGCGCCGATGCGGCGTCGCTGGCCGCATTGGCGGCGGCGGTGCAGCATGAACTGACGCCGGTGCTGGCGGCGTTGGTGGCGCTGCAGGCGCGCGTTGCGGGCGCGTTGCCGACGCCCACGGTCGGGGCCAGGCCGCTGGACCAGGCCGCCGCACTGGCGCTGCTGGGCCGCATGCAGGGCGCCATTGCCGACAGCGACCCGGACGCCATCGCCATGGGCGAAGACTTCCTGCAACTCTGCCTGGGCAGCTCCTTCGAAACCCGGGCGCGGGCCCTGCACGGCGCATTGGACGGCTATGATTTCGACCAGGCCGAGGCCGAGGTGGCGGCGTTGGTGCGCGACGTGCCCGGCGCCGGCACCACGGCGCCGGTGGTCTGAAACCCTGCGCGCCTCCCGGCCACCGCGCCGCATGACATCATCCCAACCATGACCTACCACTTGCGGCTCGAAGCCGGAGACGACATCAGCGACCAACAGCGGCGCGACGCCGAAAAGCGTTTCCGCCACGCGCTGGAAGAATCATTGGGCGATGCCGCGCTGGTGGCGCCCATGTACGCGGCGTATCTGCGCATCGTCGGCGTGTACGGTGACGACCCGGCGTCGGACGCTCTGTCGGACGCCGAGCGCGAGATCCTCACCCAATGGCAGACCGCTGAATCCGCCGCCATCACGGCGGCCTTCGGCCCCAACCGCTACATGGACGAAGCCCGCTTCGAGATTCTCATCTGAAGGTGGGAGCCCGCTGGAGCGTGGTGTGCCTCAACGCTGTCTGAAGAACCCGTCGAACAACGGCATCAGCGCAGGAAACTCTTGCGCGAAGCGCGCGCGGTTCACGAAATAAGCCTCGCAGGCCACGGGAAAAAATTCGTCGATCGACTCCGCGCCGTAAGGGTCGAGCCAGGTCGGCGCGCCGCTGAAGCGCTCGGCGATGATGACCTTCTCGCGGAAGGCCTCGTAGGCCGGCAGCAGGGCGGCGAACCAGGCGTCCACCGCGGCACGTGCCGAGGTGCTGCCCATGAAGCCCGCGGGCAGCGGCGGGCAGTCGCCAGGGGCATCCTCCGGCAGGGCACCCAGCATGCCGCCCAGCATGCCGCCCTGCATGGCGATCTTGTGGATGAACTCGTGGACGACGACGTTGGTGCCATCGGCCATGGCGTCGCCGGCACGGGCCACCTCGTCCCAGCTGAGCATCACCGGGCCGCCGTGCATGGCCTCGCCGGTCAACACTTCGTCGTAGTGGTGGACCACGCCCGTGGTTTCATCCACCGCCTCGCGCCGCGCCACCACTTCACCGGCATGCACCACGATGCCGACGAAATCGGCGTACCAGTCGAGCACCTGGGCACGCGGCCCCGCATGTGGTGGCGGCAGATGCAGCAGCGGCAGGCAGGCCTGTGCCGCGATCGACACGGCCATTGCATCGGTGATGGCCAGTCCGCCCGCGCCATGGAATTCCTTGTCGGCCAGAAAGCCCGCGGCCAGCGCGCGCAGGGTGCGCTGTTCATCGGCCGAGAGGGCGGCGATGAACGGCAATTGCGCCAGCAGCCCCTGCCACAGGTCGTCAGGGATCGGCGCCGGGCTGCGCCTCAGGGGCGCGCTCGCCAGCGCCTTGAGCCAGGACCACATCGCGCTATGCCAGGCCCAGCCGCTGCACGCCGGAGGCCTCCAGGCGCAGCACTTCGGCGCGTGGCGGCGTTGCGGCCAGGTCCCAGTCGCTGAGCACCGTGCGCGCGAAGCCGTCGCCCAGATCGTGCTGACCAGGCCGGTGGGTGTGGCCGTGGATCAGTGTGGTGGCGTTCGCAGCCCGCAGCCAGTCGCGTGCGGCGGCGGTGTCGACATCGGCGTAGGTCACCTCGCTGCGTTTGCGCGCTTCGCTCTGGCCGCGCAGGTTGCGCGCCAGCTGTTGGCGCGCGGCCAGCGGCTGCGCCAACACTTGCTGCTGCCAGGCTGCACTGCGCACCTGCAGGCGAAACTTCTGGTAGTCGACATCGTCCAGGCACAGGGCGTCGCCATGGCTCAGCAGCCAGCGCCGGCCGTGGACTTCAAGCGCCACCGGGTCGTCGAGCAAGGTCACGTGGCTGGCGGCCATGCTGCGTGGGCCGACCAGGAAATCGCGGTTGCCGTGCAGAAAGAACAGGGCGGCCCGCTCCGAGGCGCGGCGCAGCACGTCCAGGCAATCGGCCTCGAAACCCGGCACGTCGGCCGCGTCGTCGCCGACCCAGACTTCGAACAGGTCGCCGAGCATGAACACGGCGTCGGCCGGCGTGGTCTGCAGGTACCGCTGCCACGCTGCAAACGTCTCGGGCTCGGATGCATGCAGATGCAGGTCGGAAATGAAATCGACCGTGCGCCAGGTCGCCGGGGCTTGCAGCTCGGCGATCGGGGGCACGGTCGGTGACGCGGTGTTCGGCACCGTGTCTGGAGGCGTTGCCATCGAGCGCGGCACTCCAGGCGGCGCTTAAACCGCTACGGCTTTTTCGATGATGACGTCGTCGTTCGGCACGTCGTCATGGAAGCCTTTGCGGCCGGTCTTCACGGCCTTGATCTTGTCGACCACGTCATTGCCTGCGACCACCTTGCCGAACACCGCATAACCCCAGCCCTGGGCGGAAATGGCGGTGTGGTTCAGGAAGGTGTTGTCGGCCACGTTGATGAAGAACTGGGCGGTGGCCGAGTGCGGGTCGCCGGTGCGGGCCATGGCCACGGTGTAGTTGTTGTTCTTCAGGCCGTTGTTGGCCTCGTTGTCGATGGGCGCGTCCGAGTCCTTCTGCTTCATGCCGGGCTCGAAGCCGCCGCCTTGGACCATGAAGCCGGGGATCACGCGGTGGAACACCGTGTTGTCGTAATGGCCCTTCTTGACATAGCTCAGAAAGTTGGCCACCGACTTGGGCGCCTTGGCTTCGTCGAGTTCGAGGGTGATGACGCCGTAGTTGGCAATGTGGAGTTCGACTTTTGGATTGCTCATGTTATTTCACCAGAGTGGCGGAGTTGATGATGATGGGGGTTTGGGGAACGTCGGTCGGAAAGGGTCCGCCCGCGCCGGTCGGCGTGGCCTTGATTTTATTCACCACGTCCATGCCGCTGACGACCTTGCCGAACACGGTGTAGCCGAACAGCTGCGGCGCGTTCACGAGCTGGCTGCGCGGCGTGTTTTCATACACGCGGCCCTGGTATTCGAACTTCGGCACCGGGTCGCCCGGCGGGATGATGGTCGGGTTCAGCGAAGCGTTGTCGTTGACGTTGATGAAGAACTGCGAGGTGGCCGATTGCGGGTCACTGGTGCGGGCCATGGCCAGCGTGCCGGGCACGTTCTTGTCGCCGCCTTTGGCCAGCGCTTCGCGGCCTTCGTGCACCACGGGCGCGCGGGTCGGCTTCTGGGTGTAGGTGGTGTCGAAGCCGCCGCCCTGCACCATGAAGCCGGGGATCACGCGGTGGAAGATCGTGCCGTCGTAGTGTTTGTCCTTGACGTACTGCAGGAAGTTCTCGACCGTCTTGGGCGCCTTGTCGGGATACAGCTCGACCACGAAGTCACCGGCGGTGGTGGCGAACTTGACGCGCGGCGCATCGGCCGCCTGGGCGTGGAACGCGCCAGCCATGAGGCCGGCAATCAGCAAGGCGCGGCGCGCTGTGAAAAAGGAGAGGCGAGAAGTCATGGATGTCTGCGGGTCGGAGTGACCAAATAAACAAAGGAGGCGAGGTTAACAAACAGCGCGCCCGGCAGCGAATCCGGCGGGGCGCGGAGTCCGCGTTGAAGAGGGGGTTATCGGGCGGCAGATGCGGCGCGCGCGGGCTTGTGCAGCGGATAAAAGGCGGCCAGGCAGCCGCCCGGCCGCTATTTGGCTGCGGCGGGTTTGGCGGCCGCCTTGCCCTTGCTCTGCGGCGCCAGCATGTCGCGCAGCTGGGCTACCTTCTGCGTGGCCTGCGGGTTGTTGGCATTCAGCTGCAGCGACCTCGCATACGACTGGCTGGCAAGCTTGGCATAGACGTCGCCCAGGTTCTCATGCGCGGTGGCATAGGCCGGGTTGAGCTTCACGGCCATCTCGAGCGCGGTGCGGGCCTTGTCGTACTGGTTCTGGCTGGCGTACAGCGCGGCCAGGTTGTTGTAGGGCTCGGGCAGCTCGGGGTATTCCTGGGTGAGTGCACTCAGGGTGGCAACGGCGTCGTCGGTCTTGCCCGATTCGGTGAGCACCACGCCTTTGAGGAAACGCATCTGCGGGTCCTTGGGTTTGGCGGTCAGGTAGACGTCGGCCTTGGCCAGGGCCTCGGCCAGCTTGCCGCTCTTGATCAGCGCGCTGACATCGCCGTAATCGTCGGCGTGCACGGCGGTTGCGATGAGGGCCGTGGACAACGCGAACACCACCGCGGCGGCGCTGGAAAGGCGCCGCGAGGCCAGCATCAGCCGCGGCAGGCTGCGGGTGGGGTTGACTGCGGACGAGGTTGCGCGGTGCCGGTTGACTTGCTTCATGAGGGCTCTCGGTCGTATGCAAACACCGGCCAATGGCAAACGCTAGCAAAGGGCTAGAAACGGCTTGCACGGGCTCGGAAGATGCCGTTCAGGGGGCTGGCGCTGCACTGAAAAACTCCCGCAGGACTTGTTCAGCGTAGCCCGATATACTGCATGGATTGTAGCCGAGGGGTCTCGCGCGATCAGGCCCTGCCGGGGCGCCTGTCGCGCATCCCGCCCCGCGTTCCCACCCTGACAACGACACCGCCTGAAGCCGCGCCCAACCGCACTTCGGCCATTCCCTTATTTCATGAGCTTGCGCATTTACAACACGCTGTCGCGTGCCCTGGAGCCGTTTTCCCCGATCGAACCTGGCCACGTCCGCATGTACGTCTGCGGCATGACCATCTATGACCTGTGCCATGTGGGCCATGCCCGCATGATGATGGCCTTCGACGTGGTGCAGCGCTGGCTCAGGGCCGGCGGGTTGCGCGTCACCTACGTGCGCAACATCACCGACATCGACGACAAGATCATCAAGCGGGCGCTCGAGCGCGGCATCACCATCCGCGCGCTCACCGACGAGATGACCGCGGCCATGCACCAGGACATCGGCGCGCTCGGCATCGAGCCGCCCACGCTGGAGCCACGCGCCACCGACTACGTGCCGCAGATGCTCGGCATGATCGCCACGCTCGAACAAAAAGGCCTGGCCTACCGCTCCACCAACGGCGACGTGAACTACGCCGTGCGCAAGTTCCCCGGCTACGGCAAGCTCTCGGGCAAGTCGCTCGACGAACTGCGTGCCGGCGAACGCGTGGCGGTGCTCGACGGCAAGGAAGACCCGCTGGATTTCGTGCTGTGGAAATCCGCCAAGCCCACCGAGCCGCCCGAAGCCAAATGGGCCAGCGACTTCGGCACGGGCCGGCCCGGCTGGCACATCGAATGCTCGGCCATGAGCTGCCAGACGCTGGGCCAGAGCTTCGACATCCACGGCGGCGGGGTCGACCTGCAGTTCCCGCACCACGAGAATGAAATCGCGCAGAGCGAAGGCGCGTCGGGCAAGCCGCTGGCGCGCTTCTGGGTGCACAACGGCTTCGTGCAGATCGACAACGAGAAGATGTCCAAGAGCCTGGGCAACTTCTTCACCATCCGCGAAGTGCTCAAGAAATACGATGCCGAAACGGTGCGTTTCTTCATCGTGCGGGCGCACTACCGCAGCGCGCTGAACTACAGCGACGCGCACCTGGACGACGCCCGCAGCGCGTTGCGCCGGTTGTACAACGCACTCGACCTGGTGAAGCCGCAGCCCCTCGCCGCCATCGACTGGAACGAGCCGTTTGCGGCGCGCTTCAAGGCGGCCATGGACGAAGACTTCGGCACGCCCGGCGCGGTCGCCGTGTTGTTCGATCTGGCCTCCGAGGTGAACCGCACGCAGTCCGCCCAACTCGCCGGCCTGCTGCAGGCGCTGGGCGGCACGCTCGGCATTCTGCAGGGCGATGCACAACAGTTTTTGCGGGTGGGCGTGGCGCTCGACGAGGCGGCCATCCAGACGCTGATCGCACAACGCGCGGCAGCCAAGCTGGCCAGGAACTTCGCCGAGGCCGACCAGATCAGGAAGGACCTGCTGGCCCAGGGCATCGTGCTCAAGGACAGCGCAGCCGGCACCACCTGGGAGGCCGCAGCATGACGGGCCGCGCCCCTTGTTTCGGCGCGGCTGTGGGTGGAGCGTGTCATGCCGGCTGCTAAGAAGTTGGTAGCCGAGCCTGTCGTCCAGGTCTACACGCCGCCGTATTGGGTCGACGCGTGCAAACACCTGGTCAAGAAGGACCGCGTGATGCGCCGGCTGATCCCGAAATTCGGCGACGCGTGCCTGAAGACCCGCGGCGACGCGTTCGTCACGCTGGCGCTCAGCATCGTGGGCCAGCAGGTGTCGGTGAAGGCTGCGCAGACGGTGTGGGAACGCTTCGTGGTGCTGCCGCGCCAGATGGCGCCGGCGAATGTGTTGAAGCTCAAGGTGGACGACATGCGCGCGGCGGGTCTTTCGGCGCGCAAGGTCGAATACCTGGTCGACCTGGCGCTGCATTTTCATTCCGGCTCGGTGCATGTGCAGTCGTGGGAAGACATGGACGACGAAGCCATCATCGCCGAGCTGGTGGCGATCCGCGGCATCGGTCGCTGGACGGCCGAGATGTTCCTGATCTTCCACATGATGCGGCCCAACGTGCTGCCGCTGGACGACGTGGGCCTGGTCAACGGCATCAGCCACAACTATTTTTCAGGCGACCCGGTGAGCCGCAGCGACGTGCGCGAAGTGGCCGCGGCCTGGGCGCCTTTTTGCAGTGTGGCAACTTGGTATATTTGGCGCTCACTCGAGCCCCTTCCCGTCACGGTATGACCCCTCGGCCTTGCAGGCCGGTGCCTTCGGGCGCGGCTGAATCGGGCCCGATCTAACCAGGAGAATGACGTTGGCGAAAAGAACTTTCCTCGACTTCGAGCAGCCCATTTCCGATCTTGAAAACAAGATCGAAGAGCTGCGTTATGTACAGAACGAATCCGCGGTCGACATCTCGGAAGAGATCGACCAGCTCAGCAAGAAAAGCCAGCAGCTCACCAAGGACATCTACAGCGACCTGACGCCGTGGCAGATCACCAAGATCGCGCGCCACCCCGAACGGCCCTACACGCTCGACTACGTCAACGAGCTGTTCACCGACTTCGTCGAGCTGCACGGCGACCGGCATTTTTCCGACGATCTTTCCATCGTCGGCGGCCTGGCGCGGTTCAACGGCACGGCCTGCATGGTGCTGGGCCACCAGAAGGGCCGCGACACCAAGGAACGCGGCCTGCGCAACTTCGGCATGAGCAAGCCCGAGGGTTACCGCAAGGCGCTGCGGCTGATGAAGCTGGCCGAAAAATTTCACCTGCCGGTGTTCACCTTCGTCGAC
>JAQGMQ010000894.1 GCA_028292305.1 Rhodoferax sp. | reverse complement strand
CAGCGCCACGCCGCGTTCGTTGTCCTTGCCGCTGGTGGCCTGGGGGCCGCTGAGCGGGCCGGCGTGGCCGATCTTGACCACCACGTCCTGGGCCAGCGCGGCCGTGGACAACAGGGCGCAGGCCGCGCCGAAGGCCACCGCGATGGCGGCCGGCTTGAAGGACAGATTCGAGGAAGGTGTGCGCATGGTGGTTGGCTTTCGCTGGTCGGGTTGAAGGGAAGAGAAGAGAGGGAAGGGAGGAACGGAAAGAGGCGTCGTCAGCCGGTGGCCAGCAGGGCGCGCACGCCGTCCAGGGTGGGCAGCTCGAAGTCGGGCCGCGGCTGCCACGGGCTCAGGGTTTCGGCGCCGCGGTTGATCCAGGCCACGTTCATGCCGAGCGGCTTGGCGCCGTCGATGTCGGCCCACGAGGCCAGCGAGCAGTGCAGGATGTGTTCGGGCGCCACGGCCAGCCGGTCGATGGCCAGCTTGAAGATCGCCTCCGACGGCTTGTAGGCGCGGGCCATTTCGGCCGTGGTCACGTGTTCGAAATAGTCCACCAGCTGGCTGCGCTGCCAGAGGTCGCTGTCCATGTTGGTGATGGGCATCAGCGGATAGGCCTGCGACATCCATTCGAGCGCGACCACGGCGTCGGCGTGCGGCGGCGAGTCTTCCACCAGATGGCCGAGGAAGACATCGGCCAATGGGTCGATGGCCACGCGCCGCGTCACGCCGGGCTCGAGTGCCTCGAGGCAGGCCGCCAGGGCGATGGTGCTCACCTCACGGTACTTGCGGAACTTGCCGCCGCGGTAGGTCTGCACGTTGCGCATGTCCCAGTCGAGGTACAGCGCGGTGGCGCTCTGGCGGGTTGCGATGCCGGCCAGCTTCAGCACCGCGGCCATGCCCTTGATGCCGCCCTGGTCCACGTCCACCAGGGTGCCGAAATAATCGAATGTGATGGCCTTGATGGGCTGCATGGCGGTCCTTGTCGGGGGTGTCATCGGTTGTTGAATTTCTGCACGCGCTCGGCGGCCTCGGGGCGGCCGAACGCCGCCACGGTGGCATCCTTCTCAAGCTCGAGCGATGCGGCCAGCTGCGGGTTGAGCTGGGTCGTCACGAGGCGCTTGAGCCGGCCCACGCTGAAGGCCGATTTGGAGGCCACCACTTCGGCCAGCTCGAAGGCGCGCGGCAGCAGCGCGTCTTTGGCCACGACGCGGTTGACGATGCCCAGCGCCTTCAGGTCAGCGGCGCTCTGGCGTTCGCCCAGCAACCAGAGTTCCATGGCCTTCTGGTAACCCACGGCCTGGGGCAGCAAGTGCGTGACGCCGCCGGTGACGAACTGGCCCCAGTCCATTTCGGGAAAGAAGCACACCAGGTCTTCGGCCGCCACCACCAGGTCGCAGTTCAGCAGCCACTCGAAGCCGCCGCCCACCGCGAAGCCATGCACCGCGCCGATGACCGGCTTGGCGCCGAACATCAGGTCGCGCGTGACCTGCTGGATGCGGTCGATGTGCTGCACGATGGACTCGGGGCTCTTCGTCTGGTCGCCGAACTCCTTCAGGTCGTCGCCCGCGCAAAAGGCCCGGCCGTTGCCGCTGAGCACGATGGCGCGGGTGGCCTCGGACGACTGGGCCAGCCGCAGCGCTTCGTGCAGGTCGTCGAGCAGCACGCCGCTGATGGCGTTCAGGCGTTCCGGCCGGTTGAGAATGACATGGCAGACCGCGCCATGGTGTTCGATGTTCACGTATTGCATTTGTTTATCCATTCACGTTAGCCATTCACTTTCTCGACCCATTGGGTTTTGCCATCGGTACGCGGGAAATGCTTGAACGGCAGCATCTCGACCCGCGCCGTGGCGCCGATGCGTTCGCGCACCGCGCGGGCCAGCGTTTCCGCCGCGGCGGGCCAGGCTTCGGGCGCCAGGCCTTCGGCGGCCTCGGCCCGCACGTCCACGCGGTCGTAGGGGCCCGGGCCGTCGAGCACGATGCGGAACTGGCCCGAACACAAGGCGGGGTGCGCCTCGATGCCGGCGCGCACCGCACTCGGAAACACGTTGATGCCACGCACATTGAACATGTCGTCGGTGCGGCCGCTCACACGGAAGCGCCAGGCGGTGCGGCCGTCGGGGCCGGGGTCGGTGCCGGTCACGGTGATCACGTCGCGCGTGCGGTAGCGCACCAGCGGCTGGCACTGCTTGCGCAAGTGGGTGCAGACCATTTCGCCGCGGGCGCCGTCTTCGATCTTCAGCCGCTGCAGCGTCACCGGGTCGATGATCTCGAGGAACACCACGTCGGCGCCGTGGAACAGCAGGTCGTTGGTCCAGTCGGTCTGGCCGCCGACGATGCTCAGCACCTCGGAGAGGCCGAAGTTGGCGTTGCGCACCTTGAAGCCCCACTTGTCTTCCATCTGCGCGCGGAAGTCGAGGTTGTCGAGCCCGGCCTCGCCGCCGAAAAGCCCGAGCCGCAGGCCAAGGTCGCGCGGCTTCAATCCGGGGAACTGCTGGCGCAAGACGTCTTCGAGCAGCGCCGGATACGACGGCGTGCACGAGATCGCGGTGATGCCCAGGCTCTGGATCGATTCGATCAGCTGGCGCGTCTGGCCCGTGCCGTAGGGCAGCACGGCGGCGCCGGTGGCCTCCAGGATGGTGTGGTCGGTGAAGCCGCCGGTCCACATGCAGTAGTTGAGGCAATGCACCGCGCGGTCGCTGGGGCGCAGGCCGGCGGCCCACATCGAACGCGCGCCGACATGGGCTACGTCGAGTGCGTCGCGCCGCGAGTTGGCCAGGATCAGCGGGCGGCCGGTGGTGCCCGAGGTGCGGTGCAGCCGGGCCACGTCGGCCTCGGCGCAGGCCACGTAGTCGCCCATCGGGTAGGACGCCTCCTGGCTGATGCGCAGGTGGTCTTTTTCGGTGAAGGGCAGGTCCTGGATCGCGTCGAGGCTCGGCGCGCCCGAGAGCCGCTCGCCGAACATGGTTTGGTAGAAAGTGGAGTGCTGGCCCAGATAGCGCCATTGCGCGGCCCAGAGGCTTTCCTGGTGCTGGCGGATCTGCGCCGCGGCAAGGGTTTCGAACTCGGCGTCGAAAAGTGCGGGGAAGGGGGTTGAGGTCGTCATGGAGCAGGCTGTTTTGAAGGGCAGGGATCAGGCCGTGGCCGGGCTGTGGCGGCGCGCTTCGGCCTTGACGGCGACCATGGTGGCGCTGACGATGGCGCGCGCATGCCGGCCCTGGCCGACCAGGCCCGCGGCGTCGCGCACGGTCACGTCGAACCAATACAGCGGACCCGCTTGGCTGCGGAAGATGGCTTCGGCAGTCACGACCTCGTGCAGCGCGGTGGGCGCGAGGTGAGTCACGTCGACGGCCGCGCCCACGCTCAGTTGGTCAGGCCCGAGCAACGGCGCCAGCAGCCGGGCGCAGGCGCGCTCCAGCAGCGCCACCATGGCCGGCGTGGCCAGTACCCGGGGATAGGTTTCGTCGGCGTCGACGGCGAAAGCCGCGGCGAGCTGCGGCTCACCGACGGCTTGGGTCACGGTGGCTTTGGCACCGGGTTGGAGAGGGCTTGGCGGGGTGGTCATGCCAACCTATTTGCAATAGGTGTGCCATGACCAGGTGCAGATGGAAAACGCCGTTTTGGCGCCTTTTGCCGGCGCGAAAGGCTCTTAACGCGTGAATTTACGGGGTGTTAGCCAAATATGCAGTGATCCGTACGAAGTCTTTCCGGCAAGAAACGTGACGGCCGGCAAGATTGTTTACGCTGCCGGCCTGGGCGACTGCAGCCGGGGGATCACCAGGAAATCGTGACCTGCAGCACATCGGCATAGGTGCCAGCCGGCATGGCGCTGGCGTTGGTCTTGTTGATGCGGCCGAACACCGGCAACGCAATCGGCGCGCCGGTGCCGGGCAGCACCACGCCAACCGGCGTCGCCGCGGTGGGGAAGGCCGTAGCCAGCGCCGCGTCGCTGTAGACCTCATAGGGCAGGTAACTGGTGCCGTGTTTCAGCGCGCGCGTGCCCGTGCCGATGGCGCCGCCCTGGCCCGGGTTGTTGCCGCCGCTCACCGCCACGGCCACCGCCGCCACGTCCGGCGAACAGGCGATCTCGGTCGCGCCCGCGCCGCCCGCGCCCCCGGTGGGGTTGGCCACCAGCACGCCGCTGAAAGTGCTCGGCTGCGAGCCGAAATCAAGCGTGCCGAAACTGACGCCCGACGTGCCCGCGCCCGCCGCACCGCTGACGGCGCAACTGGCCGTGAGCACCATGCTCGCCTGCAGCGTGCCGCCCATGTTGCCCGCCGCCATCGGCGCACGGCTGTGAAGGACGAGCGCCACCGCGCATGCGACGGCGCCCAGATGTTTGCGAATGCTCATGCCTGTGGTTGGGGCGTTGTGTGGAGACAGGGCGGGCAGCACTTTTGGCGCGGCGCCGGACGGGTTGGTTCTGGCGAGGTTCGGCTGCTTTGGGTGGCAGAGAGCCCGCAAGAATCAGGACAGTTGATTCTTGAGGGTGGAGGCTGAAAGATTGTGACGTGATTGTGAACTCGGGTAGCAGGAAGGCCTGTGGGGTTCGTTTGCGTCGACTTTTTGGCATTGGGAAGGGGCTGGGAGCAATGGCGTGCACACCCACGCTCCGTCGTCGCGGTGGTCGATTCGGACTTTGGCAGTTGCTCAATTGGCGCCCTTGGCCGCGCCAAGTGGAACCAGGGGGCTATCGCCTTTGTTGGCCGCATGCTTGAAGATCGTGCGATACCAATCCATAGGTGGTTTTTCGATCCAGGCATGGGTGAGATAGCTCACTCCGATCAAAAACGGTGAAATGCACCAGACAACTTGCCAATGCGTCAGGACGTCTTGATGCGCTGACGGAATATCCATTACACCGAATGCGATGAATAGCAATAGTCCGTGAATCAAATAAATGCTGTAAGCCATCTCGCCAAAAATCCTGGATAGGCGGCTTGTAAGAATTCCAAACAGACTATTGCCGGCAGTGATAAGCAGAAATATTAAGCCAATTAGCAGTATTGGAATTGGTTTGTAAGCGTCCGGAAATTTAAAGATCAGCAACGCAATCAAAGCGATGATGCTGCAAGAAGCTACAGGGGTTTTCGCAAAATATTTTAACGCTGGCGCGTCGAACATCAATGCCGCGGAAATTCCGCCGCAAAATGAAAGATAGAAATATTTCTTTGTGTATATGAAATACGTCAAAGCGAGAGTAAGAAGGCTGTAATTTAATATTTTTGGGATCTTTAGGGTGAACGCTATGATCGGAAGTGACGAGTAGAAAATGAGCTCGTAGACCAGCGACCAGGGAACCCTTGCAACTATAATACTCGTCCCAGGTAGTTTATTAATGTCTGGTTGCCCGCCGATAGTAAACGCAAGCCAAGTCAAAATTGATCTTGTAGCCTGGCTTAATGGAACTTTCAAGTTCCAATTGCTCTCCATGGCGACCAAAAATACCAAGGTAAGAAGCATGAAAATATAAAGGGGAGCAAGACGGAATAATCTTGAAGCATAGAGTTTTAGCCACCAATCAAATGTCTTTTTTTCCCGTG
>JAQGMQ010000883.1 GCA_028292305.1 Rhodoferax sp. | reverse complement strand
GCTTCGGGAAACCTGTGGTGCTCGCGTTTGGCGGGGTCTGGCTAAACTCGCCTGCGGCTCAAACAACGCCAGCCCTGATCCGCCAAACCCTCCGCTCCTCGGCGCATTTAGAGGGGGTGGGGAGGGGTCCGGGTACCGGGTACCGGATACCGTACGCGTCGCTGCGCTGGCTACCCTGGTTTTACTCCCTCTCCCGCGTGCGGGAGAGGGCTGGGGTGAGGGTGGTGATTGACACCCCGGCGCGTAACGCCGACCCTCACCCTAGCCCTCTCCCGCACGCGGGCGAGGGGACAAGGCAGCGGTGTCGGTCACCGCGGGTGGCGGCTGCTGGCTGGCGGCTGTTCGGCTGTTGCCCAGCGCAGCGACGGCGGTATCCTGCCCCGGACCCCCACCCGTCCTGGCTGGGCCTGCGATGGTGGGGGTCGGCGGGATCAGGGCTGGCGTTGTTTGAGCGCAGCGAGTTTAGCCAGACCCCCGCCGACGCCCGCCAGCGCAGGTTTGCCCGCAGCGCAGCGCAGGGTCCCAGACTGCGGGTCGCCTTTCTTTTGCCTACGCCTCGATGGCGAAGCAAAGAAAAGTAGGTCGCCCGCCGGGGCGATTCCCGGCCAGCGGCGCCCAGTCAACACCAGTTGACCAAGTAGGTTGAGCGGAACGTAAAACTCTTCCGCTGCCGAGTTCAAATGAGCCCCGGCTCAGCCCGACGACACAGGACCGCAGCCAATGGCCGAGCCAACGTCCCAGCACCTTACAGACGAGCCAACCCCAAATCCTCGGGTTCTCCCGAGGGCGCCGGTAGGTGGAATCCACATCTCGTTTTCAGCATATCAAGATAACAATCGCGCATCGAAATTTCTCGAGGGGACAACACGTGAAAATCAAAAGTCAGAAGGATTTTTTCTCTGGCGTCATGTTCGGCGTTGTAGGCGTCGCATTCGCCTGGGGCGCCACCACATACAACGTGGGAGACGGTGCGCGCATGGGGCCGGGCTACTTCCCGCTGATGCTCGGCATCTTGATGACCTTCCTCGGGTTGGTCATCATGTTCAATGCGCTGGTGGTTGAAACCGAAGGCGGCGACCCGATCGGCAAGTGGGCCTGGAAGCCCATCTGCTACATCCTCGGCGCCAACCTGGCGTTCGGCGTGCTGCTCGGCGGCCTGCCGAGCATCGGCATTCCAGCCATGGGCATGATCGCCGCGATCTACGCACTGACCATCATCTCCAGCATGGCCGGCGAAACCTTCAAGCTGCGCCCGACGCTGATCCTGGCCACCATCCTGGCCGTGGGCAGCTACCTGGCGTTCATCATGCTGCTCAAGCTGCAGATCCCGGTGTGGCCAACCTTCATCACCGGTTGAGGAGACATAGATAATGGAATTGCTTGCAAATCTCTCGTTGGGTTTCGGCGTGGCCTTCACGCCGATCAACCTGCTGTATGCGCTGATCGGTTGCATCCTGGGCACGCTGATCGGGGTGTTGCCCGGCATCGGCCCGGTGGCCACCATCGCCATGCTGCTGCCCGCCACCTACGCACTGCCGCCGGTGTCGGCGCTGATCATGCTGGCCGGTATCTACTACGGTGCGCAATACGGTGGCTCGACCACCGCCATTCTGGTGAACCTGCCGGGCGAATCGTCCTCGGTGGTGACCTGTATCGACGGCTACCAGATGGCACGCCAGGGGAGGGCCGGGCCGGCGCTCGCCGCGGCGGGACTGGGCTCGTTCTTCGCGGGTTCGGTGGGCACGCTGATCCTGGCTGCGTTCGCGCCGCCGCTGACCGAACTGGCCTTCAAGTTCGGCCCGGCCGAATACTTTTCGCTGATGATCCTGGGCCTGATCGGCGCGGTGGTGCTGGCCTCGGGCTCGCTGCTCAAGGCCATCGCGATGATCGTGCTGGGCCTGTTGCTCGGCCTGGTCGGCACCGACGTGAACTCGGGTGTGGCGCGCTTCAGCTTCGACATCCCTGAACTCACCGACGGCATCGGCTTCGTGGCCATCGCCATGGGTGTGTTCGGCTACGGCGAAATCATCAGCAACCTGTCGCAGCCCGAAGACGAGCGCGAAGTGTTCACGGCCAACGTGCAGGGCCTCTGGCCGACCAAGCAGGATTTCAAGGACATGGCGCCCGCGGTGTTGCGCGGCACGGCCCTGGGTTCGGCGCTCGGCATCCTGCCTGGCGGCGGTGCGTTGCTGGCGGCTTTCGCGGCCTACACGCTCGAGAAGAAGATGAAGCTCAAGAAGGGCGAGATCGCCTTCGGCAAGGGCAACATCCGCGGTGTGGCCGGCCCCGAATCGGCCAACAACGCCGGTGCGCAGACCTCGTTCATCCCGCTGCTGACGCTGGGCATTCCACCGAACGCCGTGATGGCGCTGATGGTCGGCGCCATGACCATCCACAACATCCAGCCTGGTCCCCAGGTGATGACCAGCAACCCCGAACTCTTCTGGGGCCTGATCGCTTCGATGTGGATCGGCAACGCGATGCTGATCATCTTGAACCTGCCCTTGATCGGCATGTGGATCAAGCTGTTGACCGTGCCGTACAAGTACCTGTTCCCGGCCATCGTGCTGTTCTGCGCGATCGGGGTGTACTCGACGAACAACAACACCTTCGACGTGTGGATGGTGGCGATCTTCGGCTTCGTGGGCTACCTGTTCAACAAGCTCGGCGCCGAGCCGGCACCCCTGCTGCTGGGCTTCATCCTGGGCCCGATGATGGAAGAAAACCTGCGCCGTGCACTGCTGCTGTCGCGTGGCGACTGGAGCGTGTTCGTCACGCGTCCGCTGTCGGCCGGCCTGCTGGCTGCCGCCGCGGTGCTGGTGATCATCGTGTTGCTGCCCGCGGTGAAGAGCAAGCGCGAAGAGGCCTTCGTCGAAGAGTGACGCTCAGTCCCGGCCCACGCCAATGGCGTGGTCGGGCCTCGCAAAATGCGGCACCTTCGGGTGCCGTTTTTCGTTGCGGCGGCCAGGGGCTGCCAACGGCGCACGGCAGCCTGGGTCACAATCGGCGCTGACCCATTTTGTCTTCCTGCACCCCTGCGCCACCCGGCCTTCGGGTGACTTCGGAAAAGCCCCCGTGACCCCTTCTTCTCCATCACCTCCTTCCACGACTTCCGCGACTTCCACGAACCAGCCCGTGTCGGCGCCCGCGCCATCGGTGGTGAACAAGGGCCTCGCCGGCGGTCTGCTGCTGGCACTGGCCGGCTCGATCGCCTTCAGCGGCAAGGCCATCATCGTCAAGCTGGCCTACCGCCACGGCGTGGACGCGGTCACGCTGATCATGCTGCGGATGTTGTTCGCGCTGCCGTTCTTCGCGGTGATGGCCTGGTGGAGCAGCCGCAACCAGCCGCCGCTCACCGGCCGCGACTGGCTGGGTGTCGTCGGCCTCGGCGTCACCGGTTATTACCTCGCCAGTTTTCTCGACTTCGCCGGGCTCGCCTACATCAGCGCGTCGCTCGAGCGGCTGATCCTGTACCTCAACCCGACCCTGGTCATGGGCCTGAGCTGGCTGCTGTACAAGAAGCGCGTCACGCGCCGCCAGACGCTGGGCATGGCCATCAGTTATGCCGGCGTGGTGCTGGTGTTCGCCCACGAAATGTCGGTGCAGGGCACGAACGCCGCGTGGGGCGCGCTGCTGGTGTTCCTGAGCGCTGTGAGTTATGCCGTGTACCTGGTCTACAGCGGCCACATGGTGCAGCGCCTGGGCTCGCTGCGCCTGGTCGGCCTGGCAACCGGCGTGGCCTGCCTGTGCTGCCTGGCGCAGTTCGCCGTGCTGCGGCCGCTGTCCGAGGCCTTTGCCGTGGCGCCCGAGGTGATCTGGCTGTCGGTGATCAACGCCACCGTGTGCACGGTGGCACCCGTGATGATGGTGATGATGGCCATCGAACGCATCGGCGCCGGTGCCGCGGCGCAGATCGGCAGGGTCGGCCCGCTGTCGACGATCCTGATGGGCGTGCTCATCCTCGGCGAGCGACTGCGGACCCTGCAGTGGGTCGCGACCGGGGTCGCCGCCGTGGCCGTTGTCGGTCTGACGATCAACTACGGCAGACCACCCTGGATCGCCCTGACGCTGGCGTTCTCCTTCGG
>JAQGMQ010000879.1 GCA_028292305.1 Rhodoferax sp. | reverse complement strand
GCACGAGGGCGTTGCGCAGCACATGTTTGACCATGATGGTGCCTTCGGCCAGGCCCTTGGCGCGGGCGGTGCGCACGTAGTCCTCGCCCAGGATGTCGAGCATCGAGGCGCGGGTGAAACGGATGATCAGCGCCGAGTTCAGCACACCGAGCACCAGCGCGGGCAGCATCAGGTGCTGCAGCCGGTCGCCCAGCCCGGCGGTGGGGTCGCCATAACCCGAGGCCGGAAACCAGCCGAGCTTGACGGCGAACAGCTGGATCAAAATCAGCCCGAGCCAGAAGCTGGGCACACTCGCGCCCAGCATGGCCACGCTGCTCACCGCCTGGTCGGCCGCGCTGCCACGCCAGATGGCCGCGGCCATGCCCGCCGGTATGCCGATCAGCGCGGCGATGGCGACCGCGAACAAAGCCAGGAACAGGGTCGGCTCGGCGCGCTCCAGCAGGGCCTGGGCGACGGGGCGCTGCAGGAAGAGCGACTGGCCGAGGTTGCCCTGCAGCAGCTCGCCGATCCACAACACGAATTGCGTGGGAATGGGCTTGTCGAGGCCGTATTGGGTGCGGGCCTTGGCGATGTCCTCGACGGTGGCCTGGTCGCCGAGCAGCAGCGCCACGGGGTCGCCGGACGCCAGCCGCGTGAGGGCGAAGACGAGGACGGCCACGAGCGCGAGGACGACCACGGCGCCGCCGAGGCGGTTCAATAGGAAGCGGAACATTTGGTTCTCCTGATGGAGGCTTGACTCCGGGCGGAATGAAGCGATAGATGCGGTTGGCGCCGCTGCCCCCTCACCCTGGCCCTCTCCCCAAAGGGGCGAGGGAATGAGGCAGAGGGACGAATACCGTGCGCTTGTCGGACGCGTTTGTCTCGTCCCCTCGCCCCCTTGGGGGAGAGGGCCAGGGTGAGGGGGACAGCGGCCCTGGCTACGCCACGCATGGCGCATGCCGTCACGCGCTTACTTCGTCAGGCTGGTATTCCAAAAGAACGGCCAGATCGCCGGCGTATAACCCTGCAGCTTCGCCGAGCGCGCCGACAAGCCGTTGAACTTGCCGACTTCGATGAACGGCACCTCGTCATACACGACCTGTTGCACCTGGCCCCACAACGCACCGCGTTTGGCGGGGTTGGTTTCCTGGTTGAAGGCGGCCAGCGTCGACTTCTTGGCGGCCGAATCCCACCAGCCTGGTGCGCCGTCGCCCAGTTGTGGCGGTGACAGCATCGGCTCGGGGAACAGGCCAGAGTGGGTGAAGTACACGTCCCACAGCTTGGAGTCGTTGCGGCGCTGCACCAGCGTGGCCCAGTCGACCACCTGCAGGTCGGTCTTGAAGCCGGCCTTCTTCAGCTGCTCGGACATCACCAGCGCCATGTTGTAGTGGAACTCGTACTGGCGGCTGGCCATGATGCGGATCGGCGCGCCGCTGTAGCCGGCCTTGGCGGCCTGCTCCTTGGCGGAATTCGGATTGCGCTCGTTGTACAGGTTGCTGCCCGAGGCCGAGTAGTACGGCGTGCCCTTGGGGAAGAAGTTGGGCTCGACCATGAAGAAGCGGCCATCGCCGAAGCCACCGGCCATCAGCTCGCCGGTGCCCACCGCGGTTTGCACCGCGCGGCGCATCGGCTGCTGGGCCAGCACGCCTTCCTTGGTGTTGAACACGATGTAGGGAAAGCCGAAGTTCTTGGTGACGATCGGCACCACGCTGGCGCCAGCCTTCTCGACGCGGCCGATGGCTTCCACGGGCAGCAGGTCGGCGTACTGGAACTGGCCCGACAACGCGCCTTCGACACGGGTGTTGGCGCTCGGCACGGGCACAAAACGCAGCTCGTCGAGCAGGGCTTCGCGCTTGCCGGCATAACCGCTGGCGGGTTCCTTGCGCGAGGCATAGTCGTCGAAGCGCACGAGCACGGTGAACTGGTCGGGGCGGCGTTCCTTGAACTTGTAGGGGCCGGTGCCGATGAAGTCCTTCAACTGCGGCGCAATGCTTTCCTTGGCCATGATGGCCGCCATGCCCGATGGCAGGGCCAACTGGGCCAGCAGCGGCGCATACGGGTTCTTCAGCTTGATCTCGACCGACAGCGGGCCCTTGGCGGTGAGCGACGCGACTTCCTTGCCCACGGCCTTGCCGCGCGGCGACAGGTCCATCCAGCGCTGCAGCGAGGCGACCACATCGTCCGAGGTCATTTCGCGGCCGTTGTGGAACTTCACGCCCTTGCGCAGGACGATGGTGTAGGTCAGGCCGTCCTTGGACACCACCGGTGCGGATTCGGCCAGCATCGGCGCCACGTTCCAGTTGGCGTCGAAGGTATAGAGCGGCTCATAGACGTGCTGCATGATCGTGCCCACCAGGTCGGCGGTGCTGATCATCGGGTCCAGGCCCTGCGGCTCGCCGACCATCGCCAGGTTGGCGGCGCCACCCTTCGCGCCCGCTTGCGCGAACACGCTGCCGCCGCTCAGGCTCAACGCCGCGACGGCCAGCGCCACCGCACCAATGAAGCCACGGCGCGCGGCCTGGGGCTGCTTCGATTTGGTGCCGATGGCGGTGCCAGCGGGCAGATTCAGCGCGGCATGCACCAAGGCGTGCGCGAAAGTGGGTTCGGAAGTTTGCATCGTGGACCTCGAAGTAATAGGATTACAACTCTAAGCAGTAAATATGCCAATAAGTCGGTAATGCGCCGACTTATCCGCCAGCGCATGTAATATCTTTACACGAAAGGACCCGCCACATGTCAGTAGAAACCCTAGGCCAATCGCCCCTCGCCTCCGACCGCCAGGCCCGCCCGCTCTCCCCCGCCACCCGCGCCGGCGACTTCGTTTTCGTCTCGGGCCAGGTGCCCACCGACGACGAAGGCCAGGTGATCGTGGGCGGCATTGAAGCCCAGACGCGCCAGGTGTTCAAGCGGGTCGAAGCCGCCCTGGCCCTGGCCGGCTGCACGCTGGCAGACGTGGCCAAGGTGAACTGCTGGCTCGCCGACGCGCGCGATTTCGGCAGCTTCAACCGGGTCTACATGGAATGTTTCGGCACCCACCGGCCAGCGCGGTCGACGGTGGAGTCGCGGCTGATGATCGATGCGAAGGTGGAGATCGATGTGACGGCGTACAAGCCGCGCTGAAGGGCGCCGCCACGCACGTCAAATCAAGTCATGTGCGCCGGGGGACAGGGCCGGCAGGCCTGCGGGCCGGCATGGCAGCGCTGATCCGCAACGGCGGTCATGCCGATCGCGCGCCCGCGCGCAGAGGTCGTGCAGTGGCTGTCGGTCAAGCTAGCTCGCAACGCGAGCCGAGCCTAGTAAGCCAGCAGCCTGCGGGCCAGCAACGCCTGCATGTCCCTGCGCGCGTCCACGATCAGGTAGATGACGACCTGGGCGCCGCTGACGCGGTAGATCACGCGGTAGATCACGCGGTAAGGCTTGAAGGACGTCTGCCGGTATTCCTTGATGCCCAGCGACACCAGCTCCCTGGGGTAGCTAGCCCGCTCCGGGAAGTGCGAAAGGCTCTGGACGACTTCCATCAACTGGTCGAGCACGCGGTTGGCGTTGGCGACGCAGTCGAACTCGGCGATGTGGTCATGCAGTGACTCCAGATCGTGCTCGGCGCCCGCTGTGAAAAGGACTTCGAACCTGGCGACGTCGGCTGATTTCTTTGACTTGGCGACCATCTGTCCGTCAGGTGTTGCTGCGCTTGGCCCGCAGCCGGGCGACGACTTCGCTCACGGGCTTGGTCTTTCCAGCGGCTGCATCCTGGTTTCCAAGAGCGAGCATCTTCAGAAGTGCCAGCGTTTCCTGGGTCTCTTCGAATGACGCGACGTCCTGCAGGACCGCCTTGGCTTCGCCGTTCTGGGTGATGACCAGGGGCTCGCGGTGTGCGGCCAGCTGCGCCAGGACTTCCGCGGCGTTGGCCTTCAGGTAGCTGATGGGCTTGATCTGGGTTGAGTAGTGCATGGTTGGCGCAGTTCTTGGTGCAGGACTGAATATAGTCTTTTTATGGACTTATGGGGGCGGGGATTTTTTTCGATGGGGGTGGCGGGGGCTTGCTGCCCCTTTTCAGGCTGAGCTGGTCGAAGGGCCTGGTTCAGGTTTTTACGTCTGGTTGATTTGTCAACGTTGGTTGACGCGGCCGGCCGGTAGTCGCACCGGCGGACGAGTGACATTTCTTGTGCGCACCCGGACGCGTCGCTGCGCTTGCTACCCCTCCGGTATTGCTCCCTCTACCGCGTGCGGGAGAGGGCTGGGGTGAGGGTGGTGATTGACGTCCCTGCGCGCTGATCCAACCAAACCGGGCACGCATCCTCAATCGAACTGCAGCCCCCCATTCAAATCCAGCACCTCTCCCGTGATGAACCCACTCATCGGATGTGCCAGGAACAGCACGCAGTGCGCCAACTCCTCCAGCTCGCAGAACCGGCCCACCGGGATCTTCTGGCGCAGCTCGGCCTGGCGTTCGGGGCTGACCTGGTCGGTCAGCATCTGGGTCTTGACGAAGGTGGGGGCCAGCGCGTTGCAGGTGACGCCGAAGGGCGCGTATTCGCGGGCGAAGCTGAAGGTCAGCGAGATCACGCCGCCCTTGCTGGCGGCATAGGCGGGCAGCGGCGACAGGCCACCGGTCTTGGCGCCGAACGAGGCCATGTTGACGATGCGGCCGAAGCCGCGCGCTTTCATGCCGGGGGCCACGCGCTGGCTCACGAAGAACACGCCGTCCAGGTTCACGCGCAGGGTCTTGTGCCAGAGCTCGGGCGTGGTTTCCTCGCAGTTGGCGTATTGCAGGAAGCCGGCGTTGTTGACACACACGTCGATGCGGCCGAAGCGGGCTTCGATGGCGTCGCAGGCGGCGTGCACCTGGGCCTGGTCGCTCACGTCCATGGTGAAGCAGGCCAGGCGGTCGCCGTGGGCGGCGAGTTCGCTGGCGACCTGCCCGGTGCGCAGGTCGGTGGCTGCGACGCGGTAGCCGGCGTCGAGCAGCGCGCGCACGGTGGCCAGGCCCATGCCGGCGTTGGCGCCGGTGACGAGGGCGACCTGGTCGCGGATGGCGGGGGTGTTGAGCGGCATGGTGTTCAAGTCTTCGGGTTGGTTTGGGAGTTCAATTCGGCCAGCGCCTGGTGGCTGCCGTCCGCCCGGATGCGCGTGAGCCAGTGCGTGACGCGGGTGGTGAAGCGCAAGTCATGCGGCAACGCCGTGCCCCAGATCGACACCACGCCCAGCAAGGCGCGCACGCTGCCGGGCACATCGCCTGCGTGCTCGCGTGCCAGCGCCTGCAAGCTCGCGGCCTGCGGGTCGGACATGGCATAGGCCGCGCCGGTCTCGTCCACGCCCTGCACAAACCGCATCCACACCGCCGTGGCAAAGGCCAGCGGCTCGATGCCCTGCCCGGCTGCCAGGTTGTCGTTCAGCGTGGGCAGCCAGCGCAGCGGGATCTTCAGCGAGCTGTCGTTGGCGATCTGGTGCACCTTGTGGTGCAGGCCGGGGTTGGCGAAGCGCGCCAGCAAGGCATCGCGGTAGGCGGGCAAGCCAGGCCGCTGCAGGTGCGGCATCACCATGTCGGTCATGAAGCCGTGCACGTATTGCCGCACGGCCGGCAGCGCCACGCCGTCGGCGATCATCGGCCAGCCCTGCACCGCGCCCAGCAGCGCCATGGCGGTGTGGCTGCCGTTCAGCATGCGCAGCTTGGCTTCCTCGAAAAGCTTCACGTCGTCGACCACGTTGACACCCGCTGCGCGCAGCACGGTCGCATCGGCCGGGTCGTGGAAGCGGTTCTCGATGACCCATTCGGTGAAGGCTTCGGTGGCCAGTGCGCAGGCGTCGTCCACGCCCAGCGCCTGCGCGGCCTCTTCGCGTTGGCGTGGTGTGGCGGCCGGCACGATGCGGTCGACCATGCTGTTGGGGAAGGCGCATTGCGATGCGATCCAGCCTGCGAGCGCCGCGTTTTGCGCATTGGCCGCATCCACGCACAGGCGCTGCAGCTTGCGGCCGTTCTCGGAAAGGTTGTCGCACGAAGCCACCGTGAGCCCACCGAGGCCGGCGGCGTGCCGTGCGGCCAGGCCCCGCACCAGCAGATCGGCCAGCGCCGGGCCGTAGCCTTTTTCGGTGACGGTGAGCGTGACCCAACGCGTGGCCGGCGCGGCGATGGCGTTGATGACTTGCTCGGGCTCGCGTGCCGCGACGCAGGTCCTGAGGATGGCGCCGACGACCTGCCAGCGGACCCCCTCCGCGCTGGCGATCTGCACCGCATACAGCCCGTCCTGCGCGGCCAGCGCATCGGCCAGATCCGTGCTGCGCATGGCCACGCCCAGCACGCCCCAACGCGGGTCGCCGGCCTGCAGCAAGGCGTCGAACACCATGGCCTGGTGGGCGCGGTGGAACGCGCCGAGGCCGAGGTGCACCACGCCGGTCCGCGCCAGGCTGCGGTCGTAGCGGGGAAGGAGGGGCGCCGCGCTGGCATCGGCCGGCATGTGGACGACAAGGTCGGCCAGGCTGGCCGCGTTCAGTGGAGACATGTCTGGCTTCGGTCTGTTCAAAAGCCGCCATTGGACAACTGGACCTACCAGTTCCCACTCATGGTAAACCACTATAGGCCGAATTGGTTCACCAGTTAATATTTGGTCCAACCACTTCAAACACCATGCCCCTCCACCTCATCACACCCGGCGACGAACCGGAAGGCCCACCCAAAGTCACCGCCGACCGCTCCTACCAGCGGCTTGCCGCCCAGCTGCTGACCTTGATCGTGCATGGTGAATTCAAGGTCGGCGAACGGCTGCCTTCCGAGCGCGCGCTGGCCGAGCGCTTCGACGTGAGCCGCACCTCGGTGCGCGAAGCCACCATTGCGCTCGAGCTGCAGGGCGTGGTCGAAGTGCGCGGCGGCTCGGGTATCTACGTGATGCAGGCGCCTGCCGCCCCGATCGTGCAGCCGGGCTTCATGCCGGCCACCGAGCCCGGGCCTTTCGAACTGCTGCGCGCGCGCTGCCTGATCGAATCGGAGATCGCCTCGGTGGCCGCCGAGACCCGCAAGGACGGTGACCTGGACCGCATCTTTTCAGCACTCGCTGACATGCGCGAGAACATCGACGACAAGGAAGCCAATGAAGCCGCCGACCAGCTGTTTCACCTGCGCATCGCCGAGTCCACCGGCAACAGCGTGCTGCTGCAGATGGTGACCGCCATGTGGGCGCAGGCCAAGGGCCCGGTGTGGACCAAGATCGAACACCACTTCCACACACCCGAGCTGCGGCTGGCCTCGCACGCCGACCACCAGCGCATCTTCAAGGCGCTGCTCGGCCGCGACCCGGTGGCCGCCCGCGCCGCCATGCGGGCCCATCTGGAACGCGTCATCAGTGAATTCGCGCAGGCCTGGCGCTGAATCCAGGCCCACAACAACCGGAGACAACATGCCATCGACCACCCAATCCATCACCCGGGCGCGCCGCCTGCTGGCCGGCGCGCTGCTGGCTGCCGGCAGCTCCGCCCTCCTCGCCCAGGCTCCGCCCGCAGCCGGTGCGAGCCCGCGCATCGACGCCATCAAGAAAGCCGGTGAGCTGCGCGTAGGTGTGCTGCAAAACGCGCCCTGGCTGAATGAGAACACCACCGGCAACGGTGCCGCCTGGGACGGCCCGGCCTGGCTGCTGGCCACCGAATACGCACGCCTGCTCAACGTGAAGCTGAAGCCGGTGCCGGTCTCGCACGAGACCAAGGTGCCGGTGCTCGCCGCCAACCAGGTCGACATGACGATCAGCCCGCTGGGCGAAACCCCGGAACGCCTGAAGGTGGTCGACTTCGTCATCTACTCGGTGACCAGCGTCTGCATGTTCGGCCGCGCCGGCAACGACAAGCTGGCCAAGGTGTCTTCGGTGGATGACTTGAACAGCCCCGACATCACGATTGCCTACTTCACCGGCGGCGCCGAAGAGAACTGGGTCAAGGAACGTTTCCCCAAGGCCAAGCTCCGCGCCGTGGCCAGCTCGGGCGCGACAGCCCCGGTCGAAGAGATCATGGCCAAGCGCGCCGACGCGGCACCGATCAACCGCGTGCCATGGGTCAACCTGAACCAGAAGGTCAAGGGCCTGGTGGTCTACCCGAAGGACAACAACTGCCAGGGCAGCCAGGAAAAGGCCTCGCCCGTCGGGCTGGCGGTGGACAAGGGCCAGCAGGTCTACCTCGACTGGCTGCGCCAGGTGGAGAAGACGCTGCAGGCCACGCTGACGGCCGACGAGAAACGCATCGTCGAAAACCTGAAGTGACCCTTGGTCACGGCTGATGTAGCCCGTGGTGGCTGGCGTACGCCAGTCGACACGGGCAGCGGCGCGGGACCGCGACGACTTCCCGCATTTCAAAAACCAATCGGAGACAAGACATGTCCAACAACGCTATCAAGCTCGGCGCGGTGAAGACCCTCGCCGCCTGTGCGGTGCTCGCCACCACCGCCATCGCCGCCCTGGCCCAGACCCCGCCGCCGCCCGGCGCCAGCCCGCGCATCGACGCCATCCGCAAGGCCGGTGTGCTGCGCGTGGGCGTGGTCAACAACCCGCCCTGGCTGGCGCAGAACACCACCGGTGAAGGCGACCCGTGGTCGGGCCCGTCGTGGGTGCTCGGCAAGGAATTCGCCAAGCTGCTCGGCGTGAAGATCGAGCCCGTGCCGGTGAGCCACGAGACCAAGGTGCCGTCGCTCATTGCCAACCAGATGGACATCATGATCGGCCCGCTGAACCAGAACGCCGAACGCGCCAAGATCATCGACTTCGTGACCTTCTCCAGCACCGGCGTGTGCATGTTCGGCCGGGCCGACAACCCGAAGTTCACCAACGTGAAGACGCTGGACGAATTCAACAAGCCCGAGATCACCATGGCCTATTTCTCGGGCGCGGGTGAAGAGCCCATGGTGCGCGAGACCTTCCCCAACGCCAAGCTGCGCGGCGTCACCAATTCAGGCTCGGTCGCGCCCATCGAGGAAGTGCTGGCCGGCCGCTCCGACGTGGCGCCGCTGAACCGCATGCTCTGGCCCAACATCAGCAAGAAGGTCAAGGGCCTGGCGGTGTTCCCCAAGGACAACATCTGCCAGGACAGCAAGATCTTCGAGATCAAGACCGGCATGGGCGTGAACAAGAACGAGCAGGTCTATCTGGACTGGCTGCGCGAAGTCGAGAAACGCATGCAGCCTGCATTGGCGGCCGAAGAAGTGCGCATGACGCAGAACCTCAAGTAAGCCGATCCGGCAAATGAACCACTGAACGGATGTGCCCGCATGGACGTCGACTTTTCCCCGCTGATCGACAACTGGCGCTTCTTCGCCAGCGGCTTCGGCGTGACCATTGCGCTGAGCGTGATCAGTGCCGTCACCAGCATCCTGGCCGGGCTGGTGATCGCGCTGCTGCGCCTGTACGGCCCGCGCTGGCTGGCGCCGCTCCTGGTGTTCTACGTGGACACCATGCGCGCCATACCGGTGCTGGTGGTGCTGGTGTGGATCTACTTCGCGTTCCCGATCCTGGCCGGCGTGACCTTC
>JAQGMQ010000864.1 GCA_028292305.1 Rhodoferax sp. | reverse complement strand
ATGACCGTGAAGACGGCCATCACCACATGCTTGTTCTGGCGGTTGATGAAATCCATCATTGTGTTTTCTCCATCAGGCCCGGTCCGCCACCCGTTCGCCGAGCAGGCCGGAGGGCCGCAGCGTCAGGATGATGATCAACACGATGAAGGCGAAGATGTCGGAGTAGTGGCTGCCCAGCACCCCGCCGGTCAACGCCCCGATGTAGCCGGAGCCGATCGACTCGATCAGTCCCAGCAGGATGCCGCCGATCACGGCGCCGCCCAGATTGCCGATGCCGCCGAACACCGCCGCCGTGAAAGCTTTAAGTCCGGGCAGGAAGCCCATGGTGTGCTGCACCGTGCCGTAATTCGAGGCGTACATCACGCCGGCGATGGTAGCCAGGATGGCGCCGATGACGAAGGTGGCCGAAATCACCATGTCGGGCTTCACGCCCATGAGAGCCGCCACGCGTGGGTTTTCGGCGGTGGCCCGCATCGCACGCCCCAATTTGGTGTAGTTGACCAGCCACATCAGCACGGCCAGCGACACCGCCGTCAGGCCCAGGATCAGGATCTGCGTGGGGGTGATCACCGCGCCGCCGATGTTGATGGGGGCGCTTGGCAGCAGCGTGGGATACGGCTTGTAGTTGGGCTTCCAGATGATCATGGCCAGCGTCTGCAGCAGGATCGACATGCCGATGGCGGTGATCAGGGGGGCCAGCTTGGGGCTGTTGCGCAGCGGCCGGTAAGCCACTTTTTCAATGATGAAATTGAGCACCGCGGCGACCACGCACGAGATGATCAGCGAGACGAAGAGAACCAGCCAGCCGGGCGACGTGGGCCATGCGTCGCGCATGAGACCGATGATCGTCCAACTGGTGAGCGCCCCGACCATCAGCACCTCGCCGTGCGCGAAGTTGATCAGGTTGATGATGCCGTACACCATGGTGTAGCCCAGGGCCACCAAGGCATACATGCTGCCCAGAACCAGACCATTGATGATCTGCTGTAGCAAGATTTCCATAAACATTTACTCCATTTTTCGTGATGTGCCAGAAGACCTCGAACGCCGCCGGGCCTCGGTCCGGCAGCCCTCCTTTTGGGCACGAAGGTGTATCTAGCAAAAAACCCGCCAGGGTGTGCTTTGGCGGGTTCCGGGCGGATTGTAGCCATGCCTTGGCGGCCTGAAACAGGCGGTTCCGGCGGGGTTTACCCTCGAAAAAATAGGCCCCGCAGGGCCCATTCACCGGATTTTCAGCGCATTAGTCACTGTGATGGTTACGCTGTTTCAACTCGTTCAGCTTATCGGCGATGCGAATCTCCAGTCCACGTGCAACGGGCCGGTAAAAACCGGGCGGTGGCATGCCATCGGGCAGGTAGGTCTCGCCGGCCGCGAAACCGCCCTCCTCATCATGGGCGTAGCGGTAGCCTTTTCCGTAATCCAGCGCCTTCATGAGCTTTGTCGGTGCATTGCGCAGGTGCATAGGCACCGGACGGGTGCCATCCTTCTTCACGAAGGCCTTGGCTTCGTTGAAAGCCTTGTAGACCGCGTTCGACTTCGGCGCCACCGCCAGGTAGACCACGCATTCGGCCAGGGCCAGCTCGCCCTCGGGCGTGCCCAGCCGCTCGTAGACGTCGGCCGCGTCGAGCGCCAGGCGCAGCGCCCGCGGGTCGGCCAGGCCGATGTCCTCGCTAGCCATGCGGATGAGCCGGCGCGCCATGTAGCGCGGGTCGGCCCCGCCATCGAGCATGCGCACGAACCAGTACAAAGCGGCATCCGGGTCGCTGCCACGCACGGATTTGTGCAGCGCACTGATGGTGTCGTAGAACTGCTCGCCGCCCTTGTCGTAGCGGCGCATGCGTTCGCCCAGTACGCGCAGCAGCCAGGCGTCGTCGATCTGCGTCAGTTGCTCCTGCTGCGCCGCCACGGCCAGCGTCTCGAGCGTGTTCAACAGCCGGCGCGCGTCGCCATCGGCATACGCCACCAGCCGGTCGATGGCGGCGGCTTCCACGGCCGGCACCGCGTCGATGGCCTGCGCCTTGGTGACGATCTGCTTCAGGTCGTCTTCGGTCAGCGGCTGCAGCACATACACCGCGGCGCGCGACAGCAGGGCCGAGTTGACCTCGAACGACGGGTTCTCGGTGGTGGCGCCGATGAAGGTGAACAGCCCGCTTTCGACATGCGGCAGGAACGCGTCCTGCTGGCTCTTGTTGAAGCGGTGCACCTCGTCGACGAAGACGATGGTGCGGCGCGATTCCCAGCCGATCAGCGCCTGCCCGTCGGCCGGCCCGTCGCGCGCCAGCAGCGCCTGGTCGACCGCCTCGCGGATGTCCTTGACCCCGCCGAGCACCGCGCTGATGGTGATGAACTGGGCGTCGAACGCGTCCGCCATCAGCCGGGCGATGGTCGTCTTGCCCACGCCCGGCGGTCCCCACAGGATGGCCGAATGCGGCTGGCCGGATTCGAACGCGATGCGCAGCGGCATGCCCTCGCCCAGCAGGTGCTGCTGGCCGATGACTTCGCCCAGCGTGTGCGGGCGCAGGCGTTCGGCCAGGGGCTGCTGGGTCGAGATGGGTTTGGGAGTCTTGGTGGCGGGGCGGGTGGACATGGGCAACGGGGTCGGTCTGCAGTCTGCGGCCAGACCGGCGGGGGCTGGCGTGGCGGCTTCTGGACATGATACGGGGGCGGCGGCGTTGGCCGACAAATCTGCTGGACGCTAAGCCGATGCAGGCGCACACTCGCCGGCGCTCGACAGCCGCGCGGTGGTCCGCGACGGCTGAACACGGCGCGCGGCAGCTTGCCACCCGGCTGCCAGCGCAACAAAAACACAACAGGACCTGCTTTGCACTACCGACTCAAACCCGCTCTCGCCCTGGCCGCCACTTTTGCAGCCGGCCTCATCGCCTCGCCCCTGGTCCAACATGTCTTGCCGGACGCCCACGCCCAATCCGCCCCGCTGGCACCGATGGTGATCGACCTGATGGCGTTGCGCCACGCTGACCTGCCGACGACGCCCAACCCCGAGATGAACGGCAAGTCCTTCGTCGTCACCGACAACGCGACCATCGGCATCCAGTCGGGCAACGTGGGCAAACACATCCACGCCAAGACCGACGAGATCCAGTACATCATCGAAGGCAGCGGCTCGATGTGGCTCGGCGGCGAACGCAAGGAATTCAAGCCCGGCACGCTGCTCATCATTCCAAAGGGCACGGCGCACGCCGGCACCATCGTCACCAGCGGCCCGGTAAAGGCGCTGGCCATCAAGATCCCGCCGCAGCCGAAGGACGATACGATTTTTGTGGATTGAGCCGGCCTCAGCCGCGCACCGTTTCACTTTGAAACTTCGGGCCTGTCGATTTCGGGCACCCTGCTTCGTCGTACATTCAGAGGGCCGTCCTCTGCTTACAGGAACCAGACCATGCCGAACCAGACCGAGACCGAGACCGAGACCGAAACCAAGCCAGGCGGCGGCCAGACCGGCACCGTGCGTCTGCACCGCGTGATCCGCGCCACGCCGGAGCGCATCTACCGCGCATTCCTGACACCCGCCGCCATGGCCAAGTGGCTGCCGCCGCACGGCTTCACCTGCACCGTGCACCAGATGGATGCCAAGGTCGGCGGCAGCTACCGCATGTCGTTCACCAATTTCACCACCGGCGGCAGCCATTCGTTCGGGGGTGAGTACCTGGAGCTGGTGCCGCACGAGAAGATCCGCTACACCGCCAAATTCGAAGACGCGAACCTGCCGGGCGTGATGCAGACCACGGTGACGCTGCGCGAGGTGTTCTGCGGTACCGAGGCGCACTTCGTGCAGGAAGGCATCCCGGCGATGATTCCCACCGAGGCCTGCTACATGGGCTGGCAGGAATCGCTGACCCTGCTGATGCAGCTGGTCGAAGCCGAGATCAAGGAATAGGCCTTCACATCAACCCACGCCTGCACGCGCTCATCGTCGCCTGGCTGCATGTGCTGCTGGGCCTGTTCGTGATCGGCTGCGTGCTGCTGCTGTGGGCCGCGGCCGCGCAGTTTGCGCCCTATGTTTCGGGCAGCTTCGTGCACGAAATTTTCACCTGGATCGGCGGGCCCATCGCGGCGGCGTTTGCGCTCTTTGGTGTGGTGGAGGTGACCGGCGCGGCGGCGCTGATCGCGGCCCGGCGCTGGGCACGCTGGCCGTTGCTGCTGGTGTCGGTGGTGCAGCTGTGGATCTTCCCGATCGGCACGCTGCTGGCCGGCTACACACTCTGGGTGCTGTTTCGCAAACCCGCCGTCCCCCTCATCACCTGATGACGGCCATCCGCATCGCCCGGCTCCGGCCCGAACACGCAGCGGCCTACCGCGCGCTGATGCTGCAGGCCTATGCCGACCACCCCGAGGCCTTCAGCTCCAGCCCGGCCGAGCGCCAGGCACTGCCCTTGTCCTGGTGGCAGGCGCGGGTTGCCGAGGACGGGCCCGATGCGGTGTTCGGCGCGCTGCGCGGCACGGCGCTGGTGGGCGTGGCGGGCGTGTCTTTTGAACTGCGCGAGAAGACCCGCCACAAGGCCACGCTGTTCGGCATGTCCGTAGGTGTTGACGTGGCCGGCCAAGGTGTCGGCTGGCGGCTGGTAGAGGCGGTGCTGGACCACGCCCGCGCGCAACCGGGCGCCCGGCTGGTGCAGCTCACGGTGACCGAAGGCAATGCCGCCGCCGAGGCGCTGTACCGGCGCTGCGGCTTCGTCCCGTTCGGCGTGGAGCCGCTGGCCACGCGGGTGGGCGACGTCTTCTTCAACAAGGTCCACCTGTGGTGCGATCTGCGCAAAGCCGCCGCCGCCGACCTGGTACCGTAGATTTACATCCAGGATCAACCCAGGCCGCCGCTGGGTTGCGCTTGGGCTGCTATTCTTTATCCCATGCCGAACCACGCGCCCCCACCGACCCTGGCCCTGCGCCGACTGCTCGCCGCCCTGGCCCTGCTGACGGCCGCTTTCGCCTGCCACGCCGAGCCGCCCACCACCGAATCCGTCGAAGCCCTGCTGGTCGCCACCAAGAGCGAAGCCATCATGGAGTCGGTCAATGCCAACATGGAAAACACCTTGCGCCAGGGCATGGCGCAGACGCTGGTCGGCAAGAAGATCACGCCGCAGCTGCAGCGGTTTCTGGACAACGCGCCGCGCCAGTTCGCCGAGGCCATGAAGGAAGAAATGTCGTGGGCCACGCTCAAGCCCCTGTACGTGCAGCTCTACCAGGAAAGTTTCACCCAGGAAGAAGTCGACGGCCTGGTGGCCTTCTACCGCAGCCCGGCCGGCGAGGCGCTGACCACCAAGATGCCCATCGTGATGCAGAAGACGATGGTGCTGGTGCAGTCGCGCGTGGCGCCGATGATGGAGAAGATGCGCATCGCCACGGCCCGGGCCATGGCCGAGGCACAGTCGACCAAGTAACGCCAGCCAAGGCTGCCGTTGCTACGGGCGGTACGCCGCCTGCTGCGCCACGAAGCCGTCGAACGCGTCCAGCAGCGGCTGGAACCTGGCGGCAGCCCCCTGCCCCTCCAGTTGCGCCAGCGCGGCGCAGGTCGCCTCCAGCGTCGACAACTGGTCGGGCTTGTGCGCCTTGCGGATCGTGTACCTGGACGCGGGCATGGCCTGCAACGCGAGCCGCGGCAGGCGCTGCAGCGGCGGGCTGGCGTACAGCATCTTGCGGCTCTTGCGCCAGGTGGCGTCGAGCACGACCAGGCGCAGCGTCGACGGGTCGCGCAGCGCCGCAGCATCGAGCGCGGGCGGCGGCTGAAGATCTTCGGCCTGGTCCAGCGGGCTCTCGGGATAGAGCAGCAGCAGCCGGTGCGGCGCCGGAGCGTCATTCGCGTCATTCGCTTCATCCGCACCTTCCGCATCGCCCGCATAGCGCCATGGCGCGTACAGGCTGGCGGCATCGGTGAAGGCCTCGCCGACGACGAGCCGGCTCTTCGGCAGGCACAGGTGCAGCAGCCGCGCGCTGTTCTTGGCATTGGCCACTTCGAGCGGATGCTGCAGGATCAGCACTTCGGTGGCATGGGCCACCGGCCCGCCCACCGCCACCCAGCGGCAGATGCAGGCGCTGGCCGGCCGCGCGCAGACGGCGCAGACCGGCCGGCCCGCGCCGGTCGGATGGCTCAGCTCATTCGGCAATGTCCACCACGCTGTAACCCGCGTCGGCCTTGATCTGCGACTCGGTGTAGGGCAGCTTGTTCCATTGGCCGGCGGCGTATTTGCGCGTCTGGTCGCTGTAGAACGGGCTGGCCGGGTTGGACGACTGGCCGTAGGTGAGGATGCCCTCGGCCACCGGGCCGGCGCTGTCCCAGGTGACGAACTGGATGTAGCTGTTGCCCGCGGCACCGGCCTGCGTCAACGGGTCGGCGGTGTAGACGAAGCTGCCGGGCGCGACTTCGGTCTTCACGCCGTTCCAGTTGTAGAAGGTCTTGGCGCCGCCGGGCACGGCGATGTTGCCGTCGGCGCGCACCAGCAGCTGCACGTCCTGCGGGCGCGTGCGGCGCTTCATGGGCGTATCGAACTGCGTTGAAGCCACCAGGGTTTCCAGCTGCGCGAGCGCCGCGGTGAAACCCGCTGCGTCGCGCGGCGTGTCGATGGGGTTGGCCGCGTCGAAAGGCACGGCCCACCAGCTGGATGCATTCAGCTCGCCCAGCGCCAGGTACAGCTCCTGGAACAGGATCGCGCCCTGGCTGGCCTGGCCGTTGGTCTTGTTCCAGGCCTGCAGCACGGAGCAGGCGTCGCGCGCGGCCACGCTGGCCGTGGTCGACGCCAGGCAGGCGGTGGTGAAGCCGGGCAGCCAGCGTTCGGCACGGTAGAAACGCGTCTGCAGCAGCACCTGCTGCAGGTTGGCCATGTTGAAGCGTTTGCCCACCAGGCCGTCGTTGCCCGAGAGGCGGTCCTGCACCTGCACGTGGCCGGTCAGGGTGCGGTTGTTCTGCGGCTGGCGTTCGGCGTTCGGGCCGGTGGCCAGGATCTTCGGGAAGCCGCTGAGGAAGGTATTCAGGCTCGGCCACCAGTGGCTGTCGTTGGTGTTGACCACATAGTCCGAACGCTTGACCCAAGGCTTGGCCGCCGCGGGCACCACACCGGCCCAGTCGCAGGCCGCCGTGGTGCCGCTCAGCACCACCAGGCCGGTCGAGGCCATCAGCGCATCGAACGGTGCGCCCACCGAAGCGCCGGGCACGCAGCCACCGAGCAGCTGCGCATCGGCTACGTTGGCGGCCACCGAGTAGTTGGCGAACAGCGTGGCGCCGGCGCTGTCGGCGGCGATGGTGTTGACCCAGGGCAGCGCCATGTAGGTGCTGGACGCGGCGCGCAAACTGTCCACGCTGTCGGCCTTGCCGTTGACCAGCAGCTGGTCCATGAGTTTGTAGTTGCCGAAGTTCGCGTCCTGGATGGCGAACGCGGTGCCGCTGCTCCAGGTGAAGCTGGTGTCCATCAGCATCGGGCCGTATTCGGTGGTGTAGAGCGTGCGCGTGACGGGCACGACGCTGCCGTTCGGGGCCAGGCCGCTGATAGTGATCGGCACGGCGGTCATGGCCACCGATTTGCCGTCCTTGACGTAGCGCGTGGGGCTGGCCGGGTCGAGCGCCAGCAAGCGCAGGGTGAAGCGGTTGTCGGTCGACAAGGTGTGCGTCCACGCCAGCTTGCTGTTGAAGCCGATCAGCGGGATCGGGATGCCCAGCAGCGTGGCGCCCGACACGTCGTAGTTCTCGCTCTCCACCGTGAGCTGCAGCTGGTGCATGCGCAACACGCCCCACCACGGGAAATGCGGATTGGCCAGCAGCAGGCCCTTGCCGTTGTCGGTGGCGTCCAGGCCCAGGCCGTAGCCGTTGGAGCCGATGGAGTGGTCGCGCACCTTCACCAGCGCCTGGGCGATCGGGCCCGCCTCGTATTGCGCGAGCGGCGTGGGCACCGCGGTGGCCTTGTCCAGCTGGGCCAGTTTGGCCGAACCTGGTGGCTGGGCACTGCCGATCTGGCTGATGAAGCCGAGCGAGCTGGCCGTGAGCGCAGCCTGCAGCACGCGCAGGTAGGCGTCGCTCTCGGTCATGGGCCGCAGCCACGCCGCACCGCGGCAGGCGGTCGGCACCTGGGCCGCGGGCGTGTCGCGCAGCAGCCGGTTGTAGCCCGCGGCAAAGCCGGCCATCAGGTCCTGGATCTGCGGGCTGGCGGCGGCCTTGGTCTTGGCCACCTGGTCGGCGGTCAGCATCAGGCGGTAGAAGAAGTCGGAGTCGACGTTGCCGAACGGCGTGCCCATCTGGCCCAGGTAACCGCCGGCCATGCCGAAG
>JAQGMQ010000840.1 GCA_028292305.1 Rhodoferax sp. | reverse complement strand
TCCACGCCATCAAGTTTTCGATGCCGCGCGCCATCTGCGCGGGCAGCCCGGGCGATGGCGATGTGTACGGCGCGCAGCAGCATGCGCCGCTGCTGGGGGTGCTGCTGTGAGCCCGGCCGTGGACCAGCGCCTCACCGCCACCGCCCGGCTGCTGCAAAGTCACCGGCCGGAGACCGGGCCGCTCAGGGTGTTGTCGGCCTCGGGCCAATTGGGCTACGGCATACCCGAGGCGGCGCTGGCACGCGGCCTGGCGCGGCGGCCGCATTTCATCGGCTGCGACATGGGCTCGATCGACCCCGGCCCCTACTACCTCGGCTCCGGCGAAATGGCGGCGCCGCCCAGCATGGTGTACCGCGACCTGACACTGGTGCTTTGTGCCGCGCTGGCGCACGGCATTCCGCTGGTCATCGGCAGCGCCGGCACGGCTGGCGCCCGGCCCCACCTGGACGCCACGGTGGCCATCGTGCGGCGCATCGCGGCCGAGAAATCACTGCGCTTCAAGCTGACCACCGTGGCCAGCGACCTCAGCGGCGCCCAGGTGCTGCAGGCCTTGCGCGCTGGCCGGCTCACGCCGATCGGGCCGATGCCCGAGCCCACCGAGGACGAGGTGCTGGCCTGCAGCCACACCGTCGGCCAATGCGGCACCGAGACGCTGGCCCGGGCGCTGCGCGAGACCTTGCCCGACGTGTTGATTGCCGGCCGCGCCTGCGACACCGCCATCTTCGCCACCCTGCCCGAGATGCTGGGTTACCCCGCCGGCCTGGCGCTGCACATGGCGAAGATCGTGGAATGCACGTCGCTGTGCTGCGTGCCCGGCGGCCGCGATGCGATGCTGGCCGAGTTGACGATGGACGGCTTCACGCTCGAGAGCATGAACCCGGCATCCCATGCCACACCGGCCTCGGTGGCGGCCCATGCCCTGTACGAACAGGCCGACCCGTTGCAGGTCGAAGAACCCACCGGCACGCTGCACCTGCATGCCGCGCGTTACGACGCGGTGGACGCGCACCGCACGCGGGTCAGCGGCGCGCTTTTCGTGCCACGGGCCGTGCCTACCCTGAAGATCGAAGGCGCGGCTTTCATCGGTGCCCGCGCCGTGCTGCTGGCCGGCATCGCCGACCCCACCATGCTGCGGGTGCTGCCAGAGGCCATCGCCGCGGTGACGGCGCGGGTGCGCAGCCTGGTGCCCGGCGACTGGAGCCTGCACCCGCACATCTACGGCCAGGGTGCCGTGCGCAGCCTGCCGCCGGCGCAGCACAGCGCGCACGAGGCCGGCCTGGTGGTCGAGGTGATCGCCCCCACCGCGGCCGAGGCCCGCACCGTGGCCGGCGTCTTCAAGCAGAACCTGCTGCACTATGGTTATCCCGGCCGGGTCAGCACCGCGGGCAACCTGGCGTTTGCCTTCACCCCGAGCGAGATGGACGCGTATGCCGCCTACCGCTTCGTGGTCTACCACGTGATGCACGACGCCCCGCTGGCGGACATCTTCCAGGTCGAGACCTTCGACATCCATGGCGCCCCAGAGCGCCAGCCCCTGAAAGCGACCGCATGAAAGCCAACCTGCCCCTGCCCAAATACCACCAGATCTACCTGGTGCTGCGCGAACAGCTGCAGGAAGGCGGCTTTGCCAACGGCGTACCCGCCGAGATCGCGCTGACCAAGCAGTTCGGCGTGGGCCGCGTCACCGTGCGCCGCGCGCTTGAGCAGCTGGCCGCCGAAGGCCTGATCACACGCGAACCCGGCCGCGGCACCTGGCCCGCGCGCCCCGCCGGCCAGCAGGCCAAGGGCTTCTTCGACCAGACCGGCCAGGCCCACACCACACGCCTCACCGGGCTGCTGGAAAACCTGGTCAGCACCAGCATGCGCACCTCGGTGGCGCTGCGTGAATGGCGCACCATCACCGCATCGGAAAGCGTGGCCCATGCGCTGGCGATCGAGGTCGGCGACAAGGTCAAGAAGGTGGTGCGGGTGCGCAGCTCGAACGACGGGCCGGTGTCGCACATCACCACCTACCTGCCCTACGCGCTGGCGCACCGCTTCGGCCGCCGCGATCTGAGCAACAAGGCGATCCTGCTGCTGCTCGAAGAGTCGGGCATCGCGCTCGGCCGGGCGCACCAGACCGTGTCGGCGCGGCAGGCCGACGCCACCATCGCCAGCGAACTCGGCGTGGCCGTGGGCAGCGCGCTCCTGGCGGTGCGCCGCATCGTCTACGACACCGACGAGCGGCCGGTGCAGTGGCTGCACGGCCTGTACCGGCCCGACCGCTACGAGTACCAGATGGAGATTTCCAAGGTGGGCAGCATCGACGCGAAGATCTCGGTCAAGGAAAACGTTTCAGGCTGAGCGCGCTTGCCGCCGGCCGCTATTTTGGTTGATACCCGCATGACACAAACCACACCGCCAGCCCAGACACTGGCCCAGAAACTCATCGCCCGCGCCGCCGGGCGCGCCCACGTCACGGCCGGCGAGATCGTCAACTGCCAGGTCGACATGGCCATGTTCCACGACTCCTCGGGGCCGCGCCGGCTGAAGCCCATGCTCGAAGAACTCGGCGCGGAAATCTGGGACAAATCGAAAGTGGTGCTGGTGATGGACCACTACGTGCCCGAGCAGGACGACGACTCGCGCCGCATCGTGCGCATCGCCCGCGACTGGGCCCGCGACCAGGCCCTGCCGCACGTGTACGACAGCATCGGCATCTGCCACGTGGTGGTGCCGCAGAAGGGCCACATTCGTCCGGGCATGTTCTGCGTGGGCGGCGACTCGCATTCGCCCACCGGCGGCGCTTTCGGCGCCTACATGTTCGGCATCGGCAGCACCGAGATGCTGGGCGTGATGGTCACCGGCGAGCTGTGGGTGCGGGTGCCGCAGACGCTGCGCATGTTGTGGCGCAACCGGCTGGCGCCGGGCGTCACGGCCAAGGACATGGTGCTGCACATGATCGGCCTCTTCGGCATGAACGGTGGCCAGTACCAGGCCGTGGAATTCTACGGCTCGGGCGTGACCGCGCTGTCGATGCAGGAGCGCATGACGCTGTCCAACATGAGCGCCGAGATGGGCGCGCAGGTCGGCCTGATCGCACCCGACGCCACCACCCAGGCCTGGCTGGCTTCGGTGGGCGTGCCGGATGCGCCCATCGACGGCTGGACCACCGATGACGCCGCCGAGGCCACCACCACCGACTTCGACGCCGCCACACTGGCCCCCCAGGTGGCCGCGCCGCACAGCCCCGCCAACACCCACGCCGTGGACCAGTTCGCCGACGTGCGGGTCGACGTGGCCTACATCGGCGCCTGCACCGGCGCCAAGCTCGACGACCTGCGTGCCGCTTCGGTGGTGCTGAAGGACCAGGTGGTGGCCCGCGGCGTGCGCCTGATGGTGGCCCCGGCCAGCCTGGCCGACCAGGAAGCCGCCGAGCAGGAGGGCATCATGCGCATCCTGCGCGAGGCCGGTGCCGAGCTGCTGCCCACGGCCTGCGGCGCCTGCTCGGGTTATGGCGGCAGCATCCCCGACGGCGCCAACGTGATCGCCACCACGGCGCGCAACTTCAAGGGCCGCATGGGCTCGGCAACGGCCCAGGTCTATCTGGCCTCGCCCTATACCGTGGCGGCGTCCGCGCTGCGCGGCAGCATCAGCGACCCGCGAGAGGTGCTGGCATGACAGACGCCTTGCAGCACAC
>JAQGMQ010000825.1 GCA_028292305.1 Rhodoferax sp. | reverse complement strand
TCTACGCGGTGCACAAGGCCCGTCCTTTCTTCAAGGATCTGGTCGACTTCATGATCTCCGGCCCGGTGATGATTCAGGCCCTGGAAGGCGAAAACGCCATCCTCAAGAACCGCGACCTGATGGGCGCCACCGACCCGAAGAAGGCTGACGCCGGCACCATCCGCGCCGACTTCGCCGACAGCATCGACGCCAATGCCGTGCATGGCTCCGACGCCGCCGAAACCGCCGCGCAGGAAATCGCCTTTTTCTTCGCCGGTCTGAACGTCTACTCCCGCTGAAGCGGGCACCGCCCGCACTGTGATGACGGCCAACCTGCTTGACTTCGATCTGGAAGGCTTGGCCGCACTGTGCGAGCGGCTCGGAGAAAAACGCTTCCGCGCCACCCAGCTGTTCCGCTGGATCCACCAGCGCGGGGCGTCTGATTTCGACCAGATGAGCGATCTGGCGAAATCCCTTCGCGGCAAACTGGCCACCGCGGCCCATGTACAGGGCCTGCCCGTTCTCAGCCAGCATGAATCCGCCGACGGCACGATCAAATGGCTGTTCGATGTGGGCGCGGGCGATGCCGTTGAAGCGGTCTTCATTCCGGAATACGCCGATGCCGGGCCGACCCAAGGCGGCGAGCGTGTGGGAAAGTCGCTCGACCGCGGCACACTGTGTATTTCGTCCCAGGCCGGTTGCGCCGTGGGATGCCGTTTCTGCTCCACCGGCCACCAGGGTTTCAGCCGCAATCTCACCACCGGCGAGATCGTGGCCCAGCTCTGGTTCGCCGAACATTTCCTGCGCAAACACCTGAAGCGTGAAGACCGCGTGATCTCCAACGTGGTGATGATGGGCATGGGCGAGCCGCTGCAAAACTACAGCGCCCTCGTGCCCGCGCTGCGCGTCATGCTCGACGACCATGCCTACGGCCTGTCGCGGCGCCGCGTCACCGTGTCCACCTCGGGCGTGGTGCCGATGATCGACCGCCTGGGCAACGACTGCCCGGTGGCGCTGGCCGTGTCGCTGCACGCGCCCAACGATGCGCTGCGCGACAACCTGGTCCCGCTGAACAAGAAATACCCGCTGGCCGAGCTGATGGACGCGTGCAACCGCTACCTCGACCACGCCCCGCGCGATTTCATCACCTTCGAATATTGCATGCTCGACGGCGTGAACGACCAGCCCGAACATGCGGAGCAGCTCATCGCGCTGGTGCAGCGCTACCGCCGGCCCGGTGTGTGGTGCAAGTTCAACCTGATTCCGTTCAACCCGTTCCCGGCTTCGGGCCTGCTGCGTTCACCCGCGGCCCGCGTGACGGCCTTTGCCCGCATGCTCGCCGACGCGGGCATCATCACCACGGTGCGCAAGACGCGCGGCGACGACATCGACGCCGCCTGTGGCCAACTGGCCGGCGACGTCAAGGACCGCACCCGCGTTGCCACCCGCATGGCGCAGCAGCGCACCATCATGCTCACACAAGTAGCCACCAGCGCTGCGACGGGGGCTGCGGCCATCAAGGAGACATGAGGATGCCGACAACGACCGTGCCGCGCCTGGGCGCCACACCCTGGTTTCTCGGCGCGTGTTTTGCCGTCGTCACCCTGGCCGGACTGAGCGGCTGCGCCACCACCGGCGGCCCCGCGGGCGTCGGTTCGGTGGCCGAAAACCGGCCCGACCTGATGACCGAATCCGACGAGCCCGAAGCCCGCAAACGCGCCCGCGTGCGGCTGCAGCTGGCCGTGGGTTATTTCGAGCAGGGCCAGACCACGGTGGCGCTCGACGAGCTGAAGCAGTCGCTGGTCACCGACCCGAGCTTTTCCGACGCCTACAACCTGCGCGGCCTGATCTACATGCGGCTCAACGACCAAAAGTTGGCCGAAGACAGCTTCCGCCGCGCCATGGCCCTGAACCCGCGCGAGGCCAACACCCTGCACAACTACGGCTGGCTGATGTGCCAGCAGGCCCGTTATCCCGAGGCCAACCAGATGTTCACGCAGGCGCTGGCCAACCCCACCTATGGTGGCCGGGCCAAGACCTTCATGGCCCAGGGCCTGTGCCAGCAGAACGCCGGCCAGCTGGCCGAGGCCGAGCGCAGCCTGGCGCGTTCCTACGAACTCGACGCCGCCAACCCCATCACCGGATTCAATCTTGCGAACCTGTTGTTTTTGCGGGGCGAAATGGTGCGCGCGCAGTTCTATATTCGAAGGTTGAACAATTCCGAATTGGCCAATGCCGAGTCGCTGTGGCTGGGCATCAAGGTCGAACGTCGCATGGACAACAGGGAAGCAATGCAGCAACTCGTGGACCAATTGAAGAAGCGCTTTGCGCAGTCGAAGGAAATGGCCTCGTACGAACGGGGAGCCTTCAATGAGTGAACCGCTGGACCAGCACACGGCTGCGCCACCGGACCTGCAGGCTTCGGCCGCGCAGGCCGGCATGTTGCTGCGCCAGATGCGCGAGGCCCATGGCCTGCATGTGGCGGCCATGGCGTTCTCGCTGAAGGTGCCGGTCAACAAGCTCGAAGCGCTCGAAGCCGGCCGCATCGATCTGCTGCCCGACGTGGTGTTTGCGCGCGGGCTGGCGGCCAGCGTGTGCCGCAACCTCAAGGAAGACCCGAAACCGGTGCTCGACCTGTTGCCGCGCAACAGTGCCAGCCGCCTCGGGTCCGACAGCCCGCCGATCAACACGCCGTTCCGTCCGCCGGGCACCGGCCCGGGCTTTTCCCTGCGCGGCCGCCTGATCAGCCCGGCCGCGATCGCGGTGCTGGTGTTGCTGGTGGGGGCCCTGGGCGTGCTGCTCTGGCCCGCCGCGCGTGAAGCGGCCGACAGTGCCGCCATGCCGTCGGCGGAAAACACCGCGCCCACCATGATCGAGCCCGCATCCGCGCCCGAGGTGGTGCCCGAGCCGAGCGCGCCGCAAGTGGCCGCCGCCTCGGCTCCTGCCGCCGTGCCTGCGCCTTCGGCTTCCGCCGCCGCATCGGGTGATGCCGGTATTTTCGTGGTCACCGCCAAGGGCGAGTCCTGGGTGCAGGTGACCGATGCCAAGGGCACCGTGCCGCTGAACCGCATCGTCAAGCCGGGCGAGACGGTGCAGGTCGCCGGTGCCTTGCCATTGAAGGTGGTCATCGGCCGGGCCGACGCGGTCGACGTTCAGGTGCGCGGCCAGCCGCTGAACCTGGCATCGCAGACCAAGGTCAACGTGGCGCGTTTCGAGGTGAAGTAATGGACAACCAGTTGCCAATCGAACCGGCTGCGCCTGCGCAGCGCAACACCCTGCAAGCCCAGGTGCGCTGGGGCGACCACGTCGTCACCGTGGGCGGCGACGCACCCGTGCGTGTGCAGTCGATGACCAACACCGATACGGTGGACGCCATCGGCACGGCGATCCAGGTCAAGGAACTGGCGCTGGCCGGCTCCGAGCTGGTGCGCATCACCGTGAACACGCCCGAGGCGGCCCAGGCCGTGCCCTACATCCGCGAGCAGCTCGACCGGATGGGCGTCGACGTGCCGCTGATCGGCGACTTCCATTACAACGGTCACCGCTTGTTGACCGACGTGCCGGCCTGTGCCGAAGCCTTGTCCAAGTACCGCATCAACCCCGGCAACGTGGGCAAGGGCGACAAACGCGACAAACAGTTCGCGCAGATGATCGAGGCCGCGATCCGCTGGAACAAGCCGGTGCGCATCGGCGTGAACTGGGGCAGCCTCGACCAGGAACTGCTGGCCGGCATGATGGACGAAAACAGCCGCCGGGCCACGCCCTGGGGCGCCAAGTCGGTGATGTACGAGGCGCTGATCACCTCGGCCATCGAGTCCGCGCACCGTGCCGAAGAAATCGGCCTGGCCTCGAACCAGATCTTGCTGTCGTGCAAGGTCAGCGGCGTGCAGGACCTGATCTCGGTGTACCGGGCGCTGGCCAAGCGCTGCAACTACCCGCTGCACCTGGGGCTGACCGAAGCCGGCATGGGCACCAAGGGCACGGTGGCCTCGGCCGCGGCGCTGGGCGTGTTGCTGCAGGACGGCATCGGCGACACCATCCGTGTCTCGCTCACGCCGCAGCCCGGCGAATCGCGCACCCAGGAAGTGGTGATCGCGTCCGAGATTCTGCAGTCGCTCGGCCTGCGCAGCTTCGTGCCCAGTGTCACCGCCTGCCCCGGCTGCGGCCGCACCACCAGCACCACGTTCCAGGAACTCACCAAGCAGATCGACGACTTCCTGCGCGCGCAGATGCCGGTCTGGCGCGAGCGCTACCCGGGTGTCGAAACCATGAAGGTGGCCGTGATGGGCTGCATCGTCAACGGCCCCGGTGAAAGCAAACATGCCGACATCGGCATCAGCCTGCCGGGCACGGGCGAGGCACCGGCCGCACCGGTCTACATCGACGGTGAAAAGAGCGTGACCTTGCGCGGCGAGAACATCGCCCAGGAATTCCACGCCATCGTCGAGAACTACATCGAAAAGCGTTTCGGTGCTGCCAACACGGCCACCGTCTGAGCGCCTACGTTCGAACGCTGCCACGCAACCCCAAGATCCCACAACCGCCCGCGCAGCCGAAAGGTGCGCGGGCGGTCCATTGAAGAGCAATGAAAAATGGCTGAAAAACTGAGCGCCGTCAAAGGCATGAACGACATCCTGCCGGCCGAATCGGCCCGCTGGGAATGGCTGGAAGGCCAGGTGCGCGAACTCATGGCGCGTTACGCCTACCGGAACATCCGCACGCCGATCGTGGAACACACGGCGTTGTTCGTGCGCGGCATCGGTGAGGTGACCGACATCGTCGAGAAGGAGATGTATTCCTTCGAAGACAAACTCAACGGCGAAAAGCTCACCTTGCGGCCCGAGAACACCGCCAGCGTGGTGCGCGCCGTGACCGAACACTCGCTGCTGTACGACGGTGGCAAGCGGCTTTGGTACATCGGACCGATGTTCCGCCATGAACGTCCACAGCGCGGGCGTTACCGCCAGTTCCACCAGATCGGTGCCGAAGCACTGGGCTTTGCCGGCCCCGAGGTCGATGCCGAGCTGATCCTGCTGGCCGCGTCGCTGTGGAAGGCCATCGGCCTGACCGACGTGCGGCTCGAGCTCAACAGCCTGGGCCAGCCGGCCGAGCGCGCCGCGCACCGCATCGAGCTGATCAAGCACTTCGAGCAACACGCCGACAAGCTCGACGAAGACGGCAAGCGCCGCCTGCACAGCAACCCGCTGCGCATCCTCGACACCAAGAACCCGGCCATGAAAGAAGTGGTCGAGTCGGCGCCCCAACTGATGGACTTCCTGGGTGAAGCCTCGCTCGCGCATTTCAACGGCCTGCGCGCCATGCTCGACGCCAACGGCATCACCTACACCATCAACCCGCGGCTGGTGCGTGGGCT
>JAQGMQ010000816.1 GCA_028292305.1 Rhodoferax sp. | reverse complement strand
ATGCCGGCCGCTTCCAGCTCCACCGGAGAGGCCGTCCACGGAGCGTGAATGGCCGCGTTCGACAGCCCCGCCAACTGCGGCAGGTAGCGGCGGATGAACTTGCCTTCGGTGTCGAACTTCTCGCTCTGGCTCACCGGGTTGAAGATGCGAAAGTAGGGTTGCGCATCGCAGCCGCTCGAGCTGGCCCATTGCCAGCCGCCGTTGTTGGAGGCCAGGTCGAAATCGTTGAGCTGGTCGGCAAAATAACGCTCGCCCCAGCGCCAGTCGATGCCCAGGTCCTTGGTGAGGAAGCTCGCCGTCACCATGCGCAGCCGGTTGTGCATGTAGCCTGTCTGGTTGATCTGGGCCATGGCCGCGTCCACCAGCGGGTAGCCGGTGCGGCCTTCGCACCAGGCCGCGAACAGGGCCTGTCCGTGTTTGCCGTGCTCCCAGGCGATGGCGTCGTATTCGGGCTTGAACGCGCCCTTGGCCGCGTGCGGGAAGTGAAAGAGGATCTGCGCATAGAAGTCGCGCCAGATGAGTTCGCCGAGCCACACGCCCGCGCCCTCCGAGCCCTTGGCCACCAGCTTGTGCGCCACCGCCGCCAGTTGCCGCACCGACACCGTGCCGAAGCGCAAGTGCACGCCCAGGTAGCTCGGGCCCTTGACCGCGGGGAAATCGCGGGTGGCGCCGTAGCGGTCCATGCGCTCGAAGAACTCGTCGAAGAGTTGCTCGCCGCCGCTGGCCCCCGGCGGAATTTTCAGGGCGGACAGGTTGGTGGCGCCAAAACCCATGTCCGGCAGCGAGGGCATGGCCGCCTGCTGTTCAGCGGGGTGGGGCGCCAGGCTGTCGGCGTATCTGGCCACGGGATAGGGCTTCAGGTAGAAGTCGTCGACCTTCTTGAGCCAGGCATTCTTGTAGGGAGTGAACACACCGTAGGCGCGGCCCTGCTGGGTCAGCAGCTCATCACGCTCGAAGACGACGTGGTCCTTGAAGGTCACGAACGAAATCCCCTGGTGCGCCAGCGCGCCGCGCACCATGGTGTCGCGTTCGATGGCTTGCGGCTCGTAGTCGTGGTTGGCGAACACGGCCTGGGCATGCAGCGCCTGGGCCAGCGCCGGGATGGCGTCGCGCGCGATGGCGTGGCGCACGATCAGGCCGGTGTGCGGCGCGTCCTTGGCCAGGGTGCGCAGGGCGGTGTCGAGTTCGGCCACGCTGGCCAGGATGAATTCGACGCGGCGATCGGCCGTCAGGCCCTTGTCGATCAGCGGGTCGAGGATCTCGCGGTCAAACACGAAGACGCAGTGCAGTTGCCGGCATTCCTTCAACGCGTGGTAGAGCGCGGCGTTGTCGAAGCTGCGCAGGTCGCGGCGGAACCACATCAGGCCGGTGGCGTATTTCTTGTCGCTGTTCTTGTCTTTGGATTGAGGCAAAAGTGCTCCCCGCCGTAGTCGTTAAAATTTGCCCATGACTCTTGATTCTGCGCCGATGAACCTGACGCATCACTTTTTGATAGCGATGCCCGGGCTGGAAGACGAGGCTTTCGCAAAAAGTGTGATCTACCTGTGTGAGCATAGCGAAAGAGGTGCGCTGGGGCTGGTAATCAACAAGCTCAGCGACATCAGCCTGAAGCACCTGTTCGACAAGGTCGATCTGCCGCTGCGCCGCCTCGACCTGGCCGACAGCCCGGTGTTTCATGGCGGCCCGGTGCAGACCGAGCGCGGCTTCGTGCTGCACGAGGCGGTGTTCTCCGGCGACGTGAATTCCACCGAGTCGGTCTACGCATCGACCATGGTCATCCCCGGCGGGCTGGAGATGACCACCTCGAAGGACGTGCTCGAAGCCTTGTCCACCGGCGCTGGCCCGCGCAAGGTGTTGGTGTCGCTGGGTTATTCGGCCTGGGGCGAGGGCCAACTCGAGGCCGAGTTGGGCGAAAACAGCTGGTTGACCGTCGAGGCCGATCTGGGCGTGATCTTCGATACGCCGGTGGAGCAGCGCTACGACAAGGCGCTGATGCTGCTCGGCCTGCAGGCCTGGATGCTGTCGCCGGAAGCAGGCCACGCATGAGCGACTCGGCGGCTCCCGACAGCGCTGTTCCCGTTCCCCCCGGCCTTCAATCATTTCTCGCCTTCGACTTCGGCACCAAACGCACCGGCGTGGCCACCGGCAACCGGCTCACCCGCAGCGCCACCGGCAAGAACACCATCCAGGCCGAAGGCGACGCGCGCTTCGTCCCCATCACCGCGCTGGTGCGTGAATGGCAGCCCGACGCACTGGTGGTCGGCGTGCCGTACCACCCCGATGGCGCCCCCCATGACAACACCCGCCGCGCGCAGCGTTTCGCACGCCAGCTGCGCGGCCGCTTCGGCCTGCCCGTGTTCGAGGTGGACGAGCGCTACAGCACCACCGAGGCCATTGCCTCGGGTGCGAAGGATGCCGACGCCGCCTCGGCCTGCATCATTCTTGAACAGTTTTTGAGGAGCCTGCCATGACCCCTTCGACGACCCCATCCGGTGCGCCAAGCGGCGTGCCGCAGGGCGCCGCACAGCCGCCCGAAGGCGCTAACGCCGCCTCGGGGGGCAGCGAAGTACGTGCAGCGACGAGCGCGGGGGCTTTGTTGCTCGACGCCGAAGCGCTCTACCGCGAGCTGCTGCGCGGCGTGCAGATGCTGCGCACACCCGCAACGCGGCTGGTCGGCGTGACTTCCGGCGGTGCCTGGCTGGCCGAGCGGCTGCAGGCCGATATGCAGTTGCCCGATGCCCCGGGCGTGATCTCGTCGGCCATGCACCGCGACGATTTTTCGAAGCGCGGCATGGTGTCTGGCAGCGGCGGCCAGACCGCGCTGGCGTTCGACGTGAACGGCGCCGAGATCATCCTGCTGGACGATGTGCTCTACACCGGCCGCACCATCCGCGCCGTGCTCAACGAACTGTTCGACTACGGCCGCCCGGCTTCGGTGAAACTGGCGGTGCTGGTCGACCGCGGCGGTCGTGAGCTGCCGGTGCAGGCCGACTTCGCCTCGGCCCGCGTCACGCTCGCGTCCACGCAGTTGCTGGCGTTGGCGCGCGACGCTGCCGGTGGCTTCAGCTTCCGGATAGAGGCAAGGGACGAGGCTTGAACATGCTCTACAAACGCAATCCGCAACTCAATAAAAACGGCGAGCTGGTCCACCTCCTGTCGATCGAAGGCCTGCCCAAAAGCATCATCACGCAGATCCTCGACACCGCCGCCAACTTCGTCAGCGTGAACGACCGAGAGGTCAAGAAGCTGCCGCTGTTGCGCGGCAAAAGCGTGTTCAACCTGTTCTTCGAGAATTCCACCCGCACCCGCACCACCTTCGAGATCGCGGCCAAGCGGCTGTCGGCCGATGTGATCAACCTGGACATCGCGCGCTCGAGCGCTGCCAAGGGCGAGTCGCTGCTGGACACCATCGCCAACCTGTCGGCCATGGCCGCCGATTTGTTCGTGGTGCGGCATGGTGAAAGCGGCGC
>JAQGMQ010000749.1 GCA_028292305.1 Rhodoferax sp. | reverse complement strand
GGCACCTGGATCGCGATCAGCGACGCGACGAAGGCCACGCCCAGGAAAGCGGCATGGCGGATCAGGAAGAAGTTGTGGCCGTAGTTGGCGAAGCGCGGGTTGTCGGGCATGGCGATCGACGCCGAATACACCATCACCAGCCCCCAGGCCAGGAGCGCCACGGTGACCCACAGCAGCGGCTGGTCGAAGCCTTTCACATGCACCGGCCGGGAGGGCGTACGCGAGAAACCGCTGGCACCCAGGCGCACCGGCAGCGCATCGGCCGCGGCCTGCGGCAGGCCCTTGAACCAACCCGTCCAGCGCATGGAGATGCCGCTCATGTCAGCTCCTCGTCGTTGCCCGACATGGCCACCTCGTCGGCCAGCGCATGCACCGCGTCGACGAACACCTGGGCGCGGTGCGCGTAGTCCTTGAACATGTCGAAGCTGGCGCAGGCCGGCGACATCAGCACGGCATCGCCAGGCTGGGCGCGTTGGCTGGCGGCTTGCACGGCCTCGGCCATCGAAGCAGCGTCGACCAGCGCGACGCCGGTCGCTTCCAGCGCGACGCGGATCAGCGGCGCGTCGCGGCCGATCAGCACCACGGCACGCGCATAACGGGCCACCGGCGCGGCCAGCGGCGTGAAGTCCTGGCCCTTGCCTTCGCCGCCAAGGATCACGACCACGCGGCGCTCGGCGCCCAGGCCGTTCAGCGCGGCCACGGTGGCGCCGACATTGGTGCCCTTGCTGTCGTCGAAATATTCCACGTCCTGCACGCTGGCGACGGACTCCACGCGGTGCGGTTCGCCCTGGTATTCGCGCAGGCCATAAAGCACCGGCGCCAGCGAGCAACCCGCGGCGGTGGCCAAGGCCAGGCCGGCCAGCGCGTTCACCGCGTTGTGCCGGCCGCGGATGCGCAACGCGTCGGCGGGCATCAGGCGCTGGATGTGCAGGTCTTCGGCGGCCTCGCTGCGCTTGCGCTTGGTCTCGTCGGCTTCCATCGCGCGCACCAGCCAGGTCATGCCGTTGACCACTTCAAGGCCGAAGTCGCCAGGGCGGGTGGGCATGCTGTCGCCGAACGTCACATGCGCCCGCAGCTGCGGCTTCTGCAGCCGCAGCTTGATGGGTGCCGGCAACATGGCCATGACCGCCGCGTCGTCGCGGTTCAACAGCATCAGCCCGCGTTGGCCGAACACCTTGGCCTTGGCCGCGGCATAGGCTGCCATGCTGCCGTGCCAGTCGAGGTGGTCCTGCGAGAGGTTGAGCACGATGCCGGCGGTGGGCTCGAACAGCGTCGCCGCATCGAGCTGGAAGCTGGACAGCTCCAGCACCCACACCTGGGGCAGCGCGGTCAGGTCGCCACCCGCCGCATCGAGCTGCTCACTCAGCGTGTCGAGCAGCGTCGGGCCGATGTTGCCGGCCACGGCCACGGTCTTGCCGGCGCGGGCCACCAGTTGGCCGGTGAGCGCGGTGACGGTGGTCTTGCCATTGGTACCGGTGATGCCGAGCACCACGGGGTGGTAGCCGGCGGGCTGCTTCGGCGCGGGTGGCTCGGGCAGCGGTGCGTTGTCGTCATCGACGGGTGAATCCCCGTCGGTCTCGGACTCGGGCAGCGGTTGGCCGTCGGCCTGTTCCAGCTCCGGGTCGTGTTCGTCGGGCTGCGGCACAGGCGTGCCGCCGTCGTCGGGCGCGGCGTCGATTTCGCTGAGGTGGGCGGGTTCGTCGGCCGCTGGGTCCGCAGGCACGTCCGCGCCTGCATCGGGCACCGCACCCAGGTCGGCCAGCGCCTGGCTGAACAGATCCAGTTCGCCGCCGACCGGCAGGCCGATGGCGCGTGCCGCGTCGAGCACCGGCGCCAGGCTTTCCGGCGACAGGCCAGGTGAACGGTAGACCACCCGGACGTCCGTGCCGTCGACCAGCGACGCATCGAACGGGCCGCCGATGAAGCGGGCGGTGGGCACCTGCTGCTGCAGTGCAGCCAGTTGCGGCGGCGCGTCGCGCGTGTCGGCCACCGTCACCTGGGCGCCATGGCGCGCGCACCAGCGGGCCATGGCCAGGCCGGACGCACCGAGGCCGAGGATCAGCACGTTGAGGTCTTGAAGATGCTTCATGGTGAGACTCCGGTCAGCGCAGCTTGAGCGTTGACAAACCGATGAGGCACAGCAGCATGGTGATGATCCAGAACCGGACCACGACCTGCGTTTCCTTCCAGCCGCTCTTCTCGAAATGGTGGTGCAGCGGCGCCATCTTGAGGATGCGCCGGCCCGCCCCGAAGCGTTTCTTGGTGTACTTGAAATAAGTCACCTGCAGCATCACCGACAACGCCTCCACCACGAAGATGCCGCCCATGATGGACAGCACGATTTCCTGGCGCACGATGACGGCGATGGTGCCCAGCGAAGCGCCGAGTGCAAGCGCGCCCACGTCGCCCATGAACACCTGCGCCGGGTGGGTGTTGAACCACAGGAACGCCAGCCCCGCGCCGGCGGTGGCCGCGCAGAAGATCAGCAGTTCGCCCGAGCCCGGGATGTGCGGGAAGAACAGGTACTTCGAATACACCGAGCTGCCGGTCACGTAGGCGAACACACCCAGTGCCGAGCCGACCATCACCACCGGCAAGATGGCCAGGCCGTCCAGGCCGTCGGTCAGGTTCACGGCGTTGCTCGAGCCCACGATCACCAGGTAGGTCATGATCACGAAGCCGAACACGCCCAGCGGATAACTCACTTCCTTGAAGAACGGCAGTTGCAGCCCGGCCTTGGGCGGCAGGTTCACGTCGAAGCCCGACTGCACCCAGCTGAAGAACAGCTCCATCACCCGGCCGTTGGAATTCTCGGAAATGCTGAATACCAGGTACAGCGCCGCCAGCAGGCCGATGACCGACTGCCAGAAATACTTCTCG
>JAQGMQ010000729.1 GCA_028292305.1 Rhodoferax sp. | reverse complement strand
TCCGCCTGCGTAGGCGGGGCTCCATGTTCAATCTCTTGCAAGGGCACAGGCGTGCCCTCTTCGTCCGCGATCACCGGGGGCCACACGGGCGGCTGCTTGTAGCCGCGCCGGCGTTGCCCCGTGCTCTCCCTTCCGTAGGTCCATCCCTGCGCTTCGAGCCAGCTGCGGATCTGCCCTTCAAGCATCACACTGGACTTCGCCACGTCGGTGCCCAGCGCGGCCACCAGGCGGTCGAGCGTGATGAAGGTGGTGTGGAGGTTCAGGTCGGCAGTCACGCGGGCCTCGGTGGCGACTGGCGCGCCCTCACGGGTCAGCAGCTCATAGAGCCGGCTCTGAACACCCGACTCGACGACACGCTTGTTCTGCTCGGGGACGAAATACTCATCCTCTTCCTCACGCGTCGGTGCGTACCGCTCACCCTTGAGGAAAAGCGCATACGCCTCGGCGAACAGCTGCCCCCGGAATTTGCGAATCCACTCCAGCTTCACAGGCTGATCGATCCAGACCGGCCAGAACCGGCGGTTTCCGGTCAGGTCGTAGAGGTAGACTTTTTTGTTCGTCGTGCAAATGATCACGCACTGGCGCGGGTGCTGCTGCACGAACTTGCCATACGCTCCCCGGAACCGATCGACGGTGGAGCTGAAGAACTGCTTGACCTGTTCGTTGTCGGCGCGACGAAAGGCCGTCATCTCTGAAAGCTCGTAGGCCCACAGGCCTTCAAGTTGCTCCATGCCCTCTTTGCCGTTGCCGATATCGAAGTGGGTGTCACTGAAGAACTCGGCACTCACCAGCTCCTTGACCAGCGTGCTCTTGCCCATGCCGGTCAAGCCCTCGAACACAGGCGAGTAGTCGAACTTGCAGCCTGGTGTCATCACGCGGGCGACCATGCCGATCAGCAGAAAGCGGCCAACCATTTCCATGTACCGCTTGCGCTTTGGCGGCAAGGCTGCGGGGTCCATGCCCAGCACGTGGATCAGCCACTTGTCGATGCGCGGCACGCCGTCATGCTTGATCTCCTTGAACCAGTCGCGGATGGGGTGATAGCGCCGCTCATCCGCCACAGTGGCCATGGCCTCCATGAGCGCGGCGCGAGAGGCCGCCTTGAGCTTGTATTCGCTGCTCAGCCAATCGCCGCAGCGCAAATCGTCAGAGTCGCCCAGCGGCCCGGCCTTGTCTCGCCAGGGAAACGGAACGCGTGTGCTCGGGGCGCCGGTGAGCTCATTGAAGCCCAGGCAATCCATCAAATCAGGCGCTTTCCGCAACGCCGTGATAAGCAGCTTGCGGGTGACCTGGATGTCGTGGATTTTGCATTTCATGACTTCGCACATGAAATCGAGGTGCGCCTGAAATTCGTCATCACGGTCCCCAGCTTCAGCGGGGGGATCGAATTTTTTTCCGCCGTCGCCGCCACCGCCGCCCGGCGCGGCTGGGGGGGAAGGCGGCACCGTGACATCGGCCGGCAACGCATAAGCCTGCGCGAAGAACGCGATCACCTTCGCGAAGTCCCAGCCGTCGACCAGGATCGCGTCCGCGCAATCCCATCCGTCATCGACCGCGCCCGGCTTCGGGATGGGCAGCAGTTGCACCGTGCACGCCTGTTCATCGCGCAACGTGGCGCCGATGCCGAGCATCGCCGCCATGCCGGTTTGCTTGTGCTCGGGCAGTAAGGGCTTCGACTGCTGCAGCACAAGGCGGGCCGCGTCGTCGGGCGTGGCGTCGCGCTCTGCCTTTGTCAGGTTCTCGCGCTTGCCGTCGCAGTCGGGCCACGCGATGACAGCGCAGCGATTGAGCCACCGCCAGTCAGCCTTCTTCCATGCCTTGCTGCCACCGGGCCAGCTTGCCACGCAATAGACGTTCGGCGCACCCTCATCGAGCAGAGCCTGCAATACACCAGCCTTCTTCTCGCCCTCGACCAGAACCACTGTGCGATCGCCGGGCAGCGCATGCCCTGGGAGGTAGAGCGGCCTGGGTTCATCCCACTGCCGCCAACACCATTTGGCTGCGCCGTCGCGGGCACTCTGACAAAACGTGTAGGGGATCGTTTCCTTGCCGCCATCCGACTTCCGGAAGCGCACGACGTAGCCGTACAGGTCTTCACCGACCCGGTACTCACCCGTGTGCTGTATGTCTTCCGGCTTGCGATATGGATGCTTAAACGTGGCGGCCATGCCATAGGGCGGCGGCGGCACCGGCAAGACGGTCTGCCACCCCTCCGACTCGCTGACACGGGCGGCCTTCGGTGGTGGCGGCGGTGGCGGACGCGGCGGTGCGTCGGCCGCGGTGCCGGGAGCTGCGCTCTGCACGTTCGCCACTGTTTCCAGGCCATACCGTCGGGCCAATTCAACCGCGGCGTGGCCGTTGTCCATGCCATGAATGGCGGCGTAAAGGCTGACCAGGTCGCGCCCTTTGTGATCGCCGCCGAAGTCCCCCCAGTGGCCGGCGTTGTTGCCGGACACCCGCACACTCAGACTGGGTGTCTTCTCCGATCGCCAGGCACTGTGCACAAGGTACTCGCCTGCGGTCAGCTTGCCGCCTGGCAGCCACTCATCCGCCAGCTGCGCCGCCATGGGCAGCAACGCCTCGGCTAACGCTCGGATCTCCAGTTTCGGAAGGGGCGGCTTACCGGACACATCGACTCCCAGCGGACGCGACGCGGCACACCGGCACACGGGCCGGCATCAAACAAATCGGGCGGGTCATGCTGCCGCTGCAGTCGCAGGCGCGTACTCGGCCACGGGCCGGTTGCGGTAGGAGACGCGGCGCTCGCGCACCACAGCCAGGTGGCCGGCACGGCACATGTTGCGCACAGTCATGTTCGCAGCCGACAGGCCCACGCAGGCCTTGGCGGCCAGCTCTTGCAGAGTCGGGCCCTGGCTTGCGGTGTGCAGCTCGTGCGCGGCCTTGAGCAGGGCCGCGCGGATCTCGCCACCGGGCCTCAAGCGGCACCGCCCTGGTCAACGGGCATCGAGGGGAAGGCGATGGCGGCGACGCCTGCAGGCAGACCCGCCTCGTGCTTGCGCTGCATGCCCTTGAGCATCTCCAGGCCGATGGCGCTGAGTTCGCCGAACTTGCGGTGCGCATCGGTCAGCTCGTTCGCGGTGATGATGCCGTCGGATTCGGCCATCGTGATGCTGGCCACCAGGGCCGACAGGCTGGTGAGCAGCTGCGCCAGGTTCTGGCCGGTGCCGCTGTCAGGGTCGAAGCCCTCGGGCAGTGGATACACACCCAGGCGACGGTGGCGCGCCCACGCCAGCAGCGGGCCGTCGTCGTTCGCCAGGTCGACCATCTTGACCAGGTCGAGCCAACCCAGCTTCGCGGTGCCCTGTGCCCTGACCTCGTGCGCCAAGGTGCTGGCGCTCTTCTTGATTTCTTGCCCGGTGAGCTTGTCGCGCACCGTCATGCGGGGCGACAGGGAAGCGGCACCGCCCGGGTAATCGTTCACCAGGTTGAAAGCCGCGTCCAAAAGATACATCGACATAGCAATTTTCTCCGTTTTTTGCT
>JAQGMQ010000676.1 GCA_028292305.1 Rhodoferax sp. | reverse complement strand
CCGCCGCAGCAGGCGGTTCGAGATGCGCGGGGTGCCGCGCGAGCGGCTCGCGATTTCCCTCGCGCCCTGCTCTTCGATGTGCACTTCGAGCAGCTTCGCCGAGCGCGTGACGATACGGGTCAACTCGTCGTCGTTGTAGAACTCGAGGCGCGCGACGATGCCGAAGCGGTCGCGCAGCGGATTGGTCAGCATGCCGGCGCGAGTCGTCGCGCCGACGAGCGTGAAAGGCGGCAGGTCGAGCTTGACAGAGCGCGCTGCCGGCCCTTCGCCGATCATGATGTCGATCTGGAAATCTTCGAGCGCCGGATACAGGATCTCTTCGACGACCGGCGAGAGGCGGTGGATCTCGTCGATGAAGAGCACGTCGTTGCGCTCCAGATTGGTCAGCAGCGCAGCCAGGTCTTTGGGCTTCTCCAGCACCGGGCCGGACGTCTGGCGCAGGTTCACGCCGAGTTCGTGGGCGATGATGTGCGACAGCGTGGTCTTGCCCAGGCCGGGCGGGCCGAAAAGCAGCACGTGGTCGAGCGCCTCGTTGCGCATCTTTGAGGCGCCGATGAAGATTTCGAGCTGTTCGCGGGCCTTGGTCTGGCCCACGTAGTCGTCGAACAGCTTGGGCCGCAGCGCGCGTTCGATGGCCTCTTCGGCCGGTGAAGCGGGCGCGGCGGAAACCACGCGTTTGGACGGTGGCGCGGCAAAATCGTCAGTCTGGATGGACACGGAACAACCCGGGAAACGGCAACACAAGGCAGCGAGAAGAAAAGCCGGCGCGGGGTCCGACCGAATGCTTCACTATAGCCGCTGGCACGCGCCTCGCCAGCACGCCGGGCGCCTTAAGTGCAAGGGCGAAATGCCGATAAAGCACAGGAAGCTGCCACCGGCTCGGCCCCTTTCGGCCGGGTTCGATTGGCCAGCCCGCCTGTTAACTCTCTTCTCCTCGCTCGAAACCATCCGCATGCAGCCACCCGCCCCGCGCACCACCCACCGACGCCGCTCCCTGCCGGGCATCTGGCCCGTCGCCGGCTGGCTGGGCCTGATGGGCATGACGGGGTTGATGGGTTTGTCGTGGGCCGGCATCGCCAACGCCGCGGACGAGTCCCACGTGCCGGCCAGCCCCAAGATGCCGGCCATCGTGAAAATTCCGCTGCCGGCACGGCCCGTGGCGCAACCCGGCGGCGAAGCCGAAGTCGCGCCGCCCGCGGGCAAGGCCAGTGCCGAGACGGCGAAACCGGCGGGCAGCCGCGCCGAGCAATTGCGTGAAGCCATCGAAAAAACCAATGGCGCGGTGCCGGCCGCCCGGCCGGCCAGCGCTTCCAGGCGCGCCGGCGCAACCCAGCCCCCCGAGGCGGCCACACCGCAATTCACGTTCAAGGTGGCGCCCGACAACAAAGACACGCCGGCCAAACGCGCCGCCGCCAAACCCGCCGCAGAAATGGCGGCCGCGCCGCGCGCAGTGCCCGCGGCCGTGCCGGACGACGAGGTCAGTCGCCAATACATCCGCGCCCGTGCCGCCGCGCTCGGGCCTTTCGCCAGCACCCCTTCGGCCGCAGCCGCCGTGGGTCTGGGCACATCGTCGCGTTCACCCGCTCGCAGTGCGGCCAGCCGGGCCGCCGCCGCCGGCGCGCCAGGCGGCCCGCCACCGTGGGCGTACCAGGGGGCCGGCGGTCCGTTGTCGTGGGGCCAGCTGAAGCCGGAATTCGCCACCTGCGCCTCGGGCCAGCGCCAGTCACCGATCGCCATCGACGACAGCACCGCGCTGCTGGGGCCGGCCGAGCCGCTGCTGATCGACTACAAACCGGGCGGCGGCTCGGTGGTGCACTCGGGCCGGCTGCTGCAGGTCGACGTGCTGGGCGACAACAGCCTCACCGTGCGCGGCGTGCGTTACCGGCTGGAACGCATCGAGTTCCACCACCCCGCCGAGGAGCGTATCAACGGCCGGGGCTTCGCCATGTCGGCGCACCTGCTGCACCGCAGCGCCGACGGCCAGTTGCTCACGGTGGCCGTCTTGCTCGACCCGGGGGCCGCCAGCCCGCTGATCGACCAGGTGATCACCTACCTGCCGCTGGACGTGGAAGACCGGGTCGACCTGCCCGCCACCGGGCTCGATGTCGGCCTGCTGCTGCCGCAGGACCAGCGCTACTACCAGTTCTTCGGCTCGCTGACCACGCCGCCCTGCACCGAGGATGTGTTGTGGATCGTGTTCCAGCAACCTGCCACCGTGAGCGCCAGCCAGCTGAAGCTTTTCGGTCAGCTGTTTCCGAACAACACGCGGCCGCTGCAGCCGGCAAACGGCCGCGTCGTACGGGCGGCGCAGTAGGCGCAAGCCGCTGGTGGTTTGCCAGCTCCGCTGGCTCTGGCCGCATTCGCGGCCGCTGCCTCCGCAACGAGAAATAAGGCACGAACCGTCGGTATTTTTGTATGTCGATAATTTTTACAAATTATTTTGTATACTAAATTTACTTGTTTCTCGGTTCGGCCTGGAACGACGTAACTCATTGTTTTCAATAGATAAAAATTTAAGATTGCGCATTGGCATGAAATTTGAACGTATGCAATAAGTCACTACCGACTTATTGGTTCACTCAAACTTCAAATCTGCCATGTCCATCCGCAAAAGCCTCCTCTCCCTCGCCGCAGTTCTTGCCTTCTCAGGTGCCGCCCAAGCCAACCTCGTGCAGAACGGTGATTTCGAAAATACGAACATGACTTCCTCGGCTCTGTTCGGCTCCCGCATGACCGACAACGTGGTCGACAACTGGTTTGCCTACGGTTTCACGTTCCTGTGGTTGCCCGGCACAGCAGCCAGCACCGGCGCCACCGAAGACGGCGGCGGCACCTTCAAGCTCTGGGGCCCCGGCACCGGTGTGGACAACGGCTTTGTCGACAGCCCAACCGGCGGAAATTTCATCGGCGGCACCGGCGACTACATCAACCTACCGATCAACCAGACCATCACCGGCCTGACCATCGGTGAGCAATACGTGCTGTCTTTCGACTGGGCCGGCGCCCAGCAAACCGACCACTACGGTGCGCAGACCGAAGGCTGGACGGCCATCCTGGGCGACCAGACTTTCAACACCGAAATGATCTCGAATCCGGAACAGGGTTTCCAGGCTTGGCGCAACCAGACGTTCACGTTCACGGCGACCGCGGTCACCGAGGTGCTCACCTTCATCGCCCAGGGCACGCCCGATGGCGCACCGCCCGTCTCGCTGCTGGACAACGTGCAATTGAACGCTGTGAACCATGTGCCTGAACCCGGCTCGCTGGCACTGATCGGCGCGGCGCTCGGCGCGCTGGGCCTGAGCCGCCGTCGCAAGCAAGCATCCGCCTGAAACATCTGCCAGCCAGAAGGCGGCCTGCCCGGCTTTCTCTTGATCAACGCTTCACCAACGGATCGCCCATGTCCTT
>JAQGMQ010000674.1 GCA_028292305.1 Rhodoferax sp. | reverse complement strand
TGGCACTGGATCTTCCTGATCAACATCCCGCTGGGCATGGTCGGCGTCTGGCTGGTGCTGCGCCACGTGCCGAACCAGGCGGCCAGCACACGCACGCCGTTCGACCTGCGCGGCTTCCTGCTCACCGCCGTCGCGCTGGCCAGCCTGGTGCATGGCCTGGCATTGCTCGGCGAGGCTCAGGGCAGCGCCAGCGTGGCCGTGGTCTGGCTGGCGGTGGCAGCAGTGGCCGGCGTGCTGGCGGCACGGCATGCGCTCAAACACCCGACGCCCATGCTAGACCTGCGGGCGGTACGTGTGCCCACCTTCGCCATCAGCATGCTCACCGCCGGCATGATGGCACGCATCGCCATCAGCGCCACGCCCTTCCTGTTGCCGCTGATGTTCCAGATCGGCTTCGGCCTCAACGCGTTCCAGGCGGGCCTGATGCTGCTGGTCTACATGGGCGGCAACCTGGCCATGAAAAGCGCCACCACCCCGGTGCTGCGCCGCTTCGGGTTTCGCCGTGTGCTGAACGTGAACGGCCTGTTGTGCGCCGCGGCCATGGCCGCCTGCGGGCTGCTGCGGCCCGGGTTGTCGCTGGCACTGATCTACCCGGTGCTGTTCATCGCCGGCATGACCCGTTCGATGCACTTCACCACCGTGAGCACCCTGGCCTTTGCCGACATCGCGGCCGACCAGCGCGCCGGCGCCAGCACCATCAGCGCGATGGCGCAGCAGGTGGCCGCCACGCTGGGCGTGGCCTTCGCGGCTCTGGCCCTGGCGCTGTTTCAGAATGTGCGCGCCGGCACGGGTACAGCCGGCCTGGCGCTGGCCGATTTTCAGCACGCCTTGCTCAGTGGCGCGGCGCTGATGGCGCTGGCGGCCCTGTGGTCGCTGCGGCTGGCACCAGATGCGGGCAGCGAGGTATCGGGCAAAGGCTGAGGCGCGCGCCGCGCCTGGTGTCCGCCTTGTAAAAGGCAGGGCCGACCCTTGCCACTGTCAACAATCGCTGACAGAATTGCCGCAACGCAAAACAGGAGCAGCAGATGAAGAAAAAAACCGCCGCGCGCAAGGCGCCCGCACCGCCACCGGCGCCCACACGCAATGCCGTCAACACCCGTGAACGCATCCTGGCCGCGGCCCGCATTCGCTTCTCGAGCCAGAGCTACGAGACCGTGGGCACACGCGAGATCGCAGGCGACGCCGGCGTCGACGCGGCGCTGGTCAACCGCTATTTCGGTGGCAAGGAAAAGCTGTTCGAAGAAGTCATCACCGGAGGATTCCTGATCGACGAACAGGTCACCACCGACATGGCGGCCCTGGGCGAAAACCTGGTGCTGCAGATTCTCGAAGCACCGCGCAAGGCCGGCGGGTTCAACGGCCTGAGCGTGCTGCTGCGCGCCACCGGCAACCCGCCGATCGCGGCCATGGTGGCCGAGCGCTTCCACGCCGAATTCGTGAAGCCGCTGGCCAAGCGCCTCGGCGGACGCGATGCCGAATTGCGCGCCACGCTGATCGCCTCCTACGTGATCGGCCTGGCCACGATGCGCCACGGGTTCGACTCCGCGGCACTGGCCGGTGCCGGCCGCAAGAAGGCCGCCACGGCCGTGGGCGAGGCCATCCAGGCCTGCGTGGGCTGAAACAGCCAGGCCCTGTCGCACCGGCGCGGTGCGACAGGGCGCGGTCAGCACCGGGTAGACACCGGGTGAGCACCGCATTAATACCGCCTTAATGCGCCTAAAAACTTCTTAAATCCGCGCTGGCACGATAGCCCCTGTGCTGCGCGACGCTGGTTGCGCGCAGCCCTCTACAGGGTCTGCCATGTCCACGCTTCTCACCATTTCATCGGCTGCCGACTTCGGCCCGGTCGCCGCAGCGCGGCGCCTCCATCCAGTGCACAACGCCTGATGTTGGCGCTGTTCGTCCTGCCGCTCCTGACCGCCCTGGGTGCCGCGGCGTTGCGTTACCTGTACGCCCGGGCGCCACGGCGGCCCGCGCTCAGCGCCGAGGTGGTGGCCACCACGTTGCCCGTCGGCGGGCGCGAGCGGCGCTACCTGCGCTACACCCCTGCCGGCCTCCCGCCCAATGCGCCGCTGCTGCTGGTGCTGCACGGCGCCGGCCAGGACGCTGACGCCATTCGCAAGGCCACGGCGTATGGCTTCGAGCGGCTGGCCGACCTGCACGGCTTTGCCGTGGCGTATCCGGAAGGCTTCAGGAAGCACTGGAACGTCAGCCGCCGCGACGCGCATTCCGCGTCCCGCAAACTGAACATCGACGACAAGGCTTTCCTCGCCGCGGTGATCGACCAGATGGCTGCGCGGCAGGACATCGATGCGCGCCGCGTGTTCGTCTTCGGCTTTTCCAACGGCGGCCACATGGCGTTTCGCATGGCGCAGGAAATGCCCGAACGCATCCAGGCCATCGCGGTGGCGGCGGCCAGCCTGCCCACGCCCGACAACTCCATCGCCACGCCGCGCGGCCTGCCCGTTCCGGCGTTGATCGTGAACGGCACGGCCGACCCGATCAACCCCTATGTGGGCGGCCTGGTCACGCTGTTCGGCTTTGGCAACCGCGGTGAGGTGCTGTCGTCACGCGGCACGGCCGAATCATTTGCCCGCCTGAACCGTGCGCAATGGACCGGTGCGGTGGACCTGCAAGTCGACCAACCGGGGGACGCCACCCGCGTCGTGCGCGACACCTGGAGCGGTGGCGGCGTGCCGCGCGTGCAGCTGTATTCGGTGCACGGCGGCGGCCACGTGGTGCCGCATCCGCAAGGCCGCATGCCGCGGCTGCTGGGCCCGAACAGCAGCGCACTCGACACGCCGGCGGTGGTCTGCGGCTTCTTCGGCCTGTGACCCGCCAGCCTCTTCCTCACACCCAGACCTACGTTTTTTCAACCAGGGAAATCCAGATGACACGTCAGCAATCCACCCGCCTTTCGACCCGCCTGCCCAGCACCGTGCTGCAACTTGGCGCCGCCATGGCGCTTGCCGCAGCGGCCACGTCGGTGCACGCGCAGGACACGCCCGCCAGCGGTGAACAGGCCAGCCAGTGGGGCCTGGGCCTGGCCGCCAGCTTCGACCGCAAGCCTTACCGCGGCGTGGGCACCGACACCACGGCGCTGCCGCTGGTGATGTTCGAGAACCGCTGGGTCAGCGTCTTCGGCCCGGGCATCGACCTGAAGCTGCCTTCGGCCGGACCGGTCTCGTTCAGGCTGCGCGCGCGTTACAGCGGCGACGGCTACGAGGCCGACGACTCATCCGCCCTCACCGGCATGGACAAGCGCAAGGGCGGTTTCTGGCTCGGAGGCGCGGCCATCTGGCGCACCGGCGTGGCCGACCTGTCGGCAGAGTTGCTGGGCGATGCCTCGGGCAACAGCAAGGGCAACCGCTTCAAGCTGGCCGTGGAACGGCGCTTTGCCTCAGGCGCATTCGACTTCACGCCGCGCCTGGCCGCCATACGGCTCGACGAGAAATACGTCGACTACTACTACGGCGTGAAGGCCTCGGAAGTGCAGGTCAACCGCAGCTTCTACGCTGGCGACGCCACGGTCAATGTGGAGGCCGGCCTGCGCATCGGCTATGCGCTTGCGCCGAAGCAGAACATCTTTTTGGACGTCAGCGCCACGCGGCTCGGCTCGGGCATCAAGGACAGCCCGATCGTGGAGAAGTCGAACCAGTCCGCCGTGCGCATCGGCTACCTGTACCGCTTTTAAGACGGCACAGGCAGCACCCTTGCGTCAGGCCGCCTTGGCCAGCAGCTCGGGTTTGGCGGGCAGCGCATACAGGCGCTTGCCCGTGGCGGCGAACACCGCGTTGACGAACGCGGCGCCCAGGCCCGCGGTGCCCGGCTCGCCAATGCCGCCGGGCTTCTCGGTGCTGGCCACGATCTCGACCTCGATCTTCGGGGCTTCGTTGATGCGCAGCATCGGGTAGTCGTGGAAGTTGCTTTGCTGCGCGCGGCCCTTGTCGATGGTGATCTCGCTGAACAGCGCGGCCGTGAGGCCGTAGTTGATGCCGCCCTGCATCTGCGCGGCCACGGTGTCGGGATTGACCACCACGCCGCAGTCGACCACACACACCACGCGCTGCACGTTGACGGTGCCGTCGTCGTCCACGCTCAGGTCGACCACCTGGGCCAGGTAGGTGTCCCAAGCGTACATCAGGGCAATGCCGCGGCCAGAACGCGCCGGCAGCGCGCTGCCCCAGCCCGCGCGTTGCGCCGCGGTCTTCAGCACGTGGCTGGCGCGTGGGTCCTTGCCCAGCATGGCGAGCCGGTAGGCCAGCGGGTCCTGGCCGGCCTTGAAGGCCAGTTCGTCCATGAAGCTTTCCAGCGCCAGCAGGTTGCGCGTGGGCCCCACGCCGCGCCAGAAGCCGGTGGGAATGGCGCCTTCTTCACGCGTGTGTTCGGTGCGCAGGTTGGCGATGTCGTAGGGGTAGCCCACGGAGCCGTCCACCGCGTCGCTGTCGATCTGGTCGGGCTTGATCCAGCCCGGTGCGAAGGTGGCGATGTTCGACGG
>JAQGMQ010000665.1 GCA_028292305.1 Rhodoferax sp. | reverse complement strand
GCGCGCATCTGTCGGCGATCACGGCGGCGGCCGGCGAGGTGCGCGCCGGCGCGCCCGGGGCGCAGATTCCGCTGCTGCACAGCAGCGCCGACGTGCACCATCTTTCGACCTCGCTGCACGGCATGACCCAGCGGCTGATGCACCAGCAGGAAGAGACCGAGCAGGTGGTGCGCGAACGCACGCATGAACTCGAGATGGCCACGCTGGAGCTGGCCAACCAGGCGCGTACCGACCCCATGACCGGCCTGTTGAACCGCCGCGGCTTCGAGCCGCAATGGCAGCACGCCATCGCGCTGGCACGGCGCAGCGGGCGGCCGCTGTCGGCGGTGATGGTCGACATCGACCACTTCAAACGCGTCAACGACAACTTCGGCCACGAGGCCGGCGACGAGGTCATCAAGCACTTGGCCAGGACGCTCACAACGCGGCTGCGCAGCACCGACCTGGTCGCGCGCCTGGGCGGCGAAGAGTTCGTGGCCATGCTGCCCGACACCGACATCGAAGGCGCGCGCCTGATCGCCCAGCAACTGGTGGACGCGATGGCCGCCGAGTTGCTGCCGGTGGCCGGCCAGGTGACGATCAGCGCGGGCGTGGCCGATCTGGCCGAGGTGCTCGACGGGCCCACGCTGCTGCGGCATGCGGATGAGGCGCTGTACCTGGCCAAGCGCAGCGGCCGCAACCGGGTGTGTGGCTGGGTGCCGACGGCTGATACGGCAGCGCCGCCGCCCTGAGCGAGCGGGCAGGCTCGCCGGCCCCGGTCGGCGGCCGATGAAATGGAGGCTGCGATAGACTCGCCCTACTCGCATCGAGACACCAGAAAAACAAATAGTGACAGACAACGGCAGCGCTACCGCCCAGCGGCAAATCCATCATCCATCTCGGTCTTCTTCTTTTCACCCTGCGCCTGCCCCCTCCCTTGCGCACCTGGCCTACCGCCCCGACATCGACGGCCTGCGTGCCGTAGCCATTCTTTCGGTGCTGGTGTTCCATGCCTTTCCGACGGTATTGCGTGGCGGCTTTGTGGGTGTGGACATCTTCTTCGTCATCTCCGGCTTCCTGATTTCCAGCATCATCTTTCGAAGCCTGCAGCGCGGCGACTTCAATTTCGCGGCCTTCTACGGCCACCGCACGCGGCGGATCTTCCCCGCGCTGATCCTGGTGATGGCCACCTGTTATGGGGTCGGCTGGTTCCAGCTGTTGCCCGACGAGTTCAGGCAACTCGGCAAACACATGGCCGCGGGCGCCGGCTTCGTCCAGAACTTCGTGCTGTGGCGCGAGGCCGGTTACTTCGACAACGCGTCCGAGGCGAAGCCGCTGATGCACCTGTGGTCGCTGGCCATCGAAGAACAGTTCTACCTGGTCTTTCCAGTGTTGATCTGGGCCGCCTGGCGCCGCGGCTGGAACCTGCTGACGCCGGTGCTGGCGATGGCCTTGTTGTCGTTTGGTCTGAACCTTGTCGGCGTGCGCTTCGACGCCGTGGGCACGTTCTTCCTGCCGCAGACGCGCTTCTGGGAGCTGCTCGCAGGCGCGGCGCTGGCCCATGCGCAACTGTTCCGGCGCGAGGCCTTCTACGCGGGTGTGCAGCGTTGGCTATTTCCTCCGCGGCTGTTTCGCACACCGGTGGGCGCGGCCGACCGCGAACAGGCTTCGCGCAGCCTGCTGTCGCTGCTCTCGCTCGGGCTGATCCTGGTGGCGCTGTTCGGCATCAGCGCGCGCAAACAGTTTCCCGGCTGGTGGGCACTGGCGCCGGTGGCTGGCGCCTTCGGGCTGATCCTCGCGGGGCCGGGGGCCTGGGTGAACCGACGGCTGCTGGCCAGTCGCTTCATGGTTTTTGTCGGCACCATCAGCTACCCCTTGTACCTCTGGCATTGGCCGATCCTGTCGTTCGCCAGAATTGCCGTGGCGCAAACGCCGAACCTTGCCACACGCGTCGGGGCGATGGCCCTGAGCTTCGTGTTGGCCTGGCTGACCTACCGGCTCATCGAGCGGCCGATTCGCTTCGGCCGCAAGCAAGGGTCGCGCACAGCCGGCATCACGCTGCTGCTCGCACTCGTGGGTTATGTGGGCTGGAACGCCTACCACCGGGACGGCCTGGCTTTCCGCGAAAAGAACAAGGAGATGAACGCGCTCTACAAGATCACCGACCCGTACGCGTACTTCGACTACCGCACGCTGATGCGGGTCGGTGTGTGCCATTCGGTGACGGTGCGGGTGGCCACCGAGAACGGCTGCATCAGGGACGGCACCGAAGGCATCTTCCTGTGGGGCGACTCCTATGCGGCGGCCTTGTTCAGCGGCGCGCAAGACCTCGCGCGCCGGCGCGGCGACGGCACGGTGGTGAGCCAGTTGACCGATGGCAACGGGCCGCCGTTTTTCCGCGACGATCTGCTGACGGACGAAGGCAAGACGCTCGCCGAAGCCAACGGCGACAGGCTCGAAGCGGTCAGAAGGGTCAGGCCGCGCGTGGTGCTGATCGCGTGGATGGCGTTTGGCCTGAACGCTTATTCCGACCCGGCCCTGGCTGTGGCCAGCCTGGCGGAAACCGTGCAGCGGATCAAGGCGGCATCGCCGGGCTCGCGCGTCGTCGTGGTCGGCCCGGTGCCGGAATGGGTGGGCAGCCTGCAAAAGCAGATGATCGGCTTCTACCATCTGCACGGCGTGGCGCCACCGGTCTATATGGCCTTTGGCCTCGATCCTGCGATCAAACCCTGGGACAGCTATCTTCAGCAGCATCTGCCGCCGCTCGGCATCGATTACGTGTCGGCCTATGACGCGTTGTGCAACCCGGCCGGCTGCCTGACCCGCGCATCGGACCGCCTGACCGATCTGTCGGCGGTCGACTGGGGGCACCTGAGCCGATCGGGTTCGGTGTTTCTGTTCGACAAGATCGAGGCTTCGGTCTTCGCGCCGCCAGCGCCCTGACGCGTCATCAACCGATGATTTCCGGAAGCGGCCCGCGTCGCCTGTGCCTCAATCCTTGACCGAGGCACTCCAGCGCGAACCCCAGGGATCACCCGCGTTGTCGAGCTCGCGGCGCTGGCGTTTGGTGGGGCGGCCGTGGTCGATGCTCAGCGCCGGCTCGGGCGCCAGGCGGCGCTGTTCGGCGGCCTGGGCGCGGTTGGCCAGGCTCTCGGCCGTTTCCTCATACAGGGCCTGCGCCACCGGTGCCGGCCCGCGCGATCCGCTGATGCCGCGCACGACCACCGTGCGCAGCACCGGCCCCTGGCGCAGCGCGACGTGTTCACCCGCGTGCACTTCGCGCGAGGGCTTCACGTCGAGCCCGTTCACCTGCACCCGGCCCTTGCCGATCTCTTCGGTGGCGAGCGTGCGGGTCTTGTAGAAACGCGCCGCCCAGAGCCATTTGTCGATTCTGATTTTTTCCATCAGGAGAGATTCTGACCGATAGCGGGCACCGGGAGTTTGACCAACGCCTCTAGGCCCGCAACGTGACTGTGGTCTTCGCGGTTGTAGAGCCCGATGCTGCCGCCGAGCGCCTGCACGATCTCGTGGCAGATCGCCAGGCCCAGGCCCGATCCGCCGCGCACGTCGCCGGCTGAAAACGGCTGGAACAGGCGCTGCGCCAGCTCGGCGGTGATGCCGGGTCCGCTGTCGCTGACACGCAGGCTTGCGCAGCGGCTGTTGGCCGTGACGCGCACCGCCAGCGTGCCGCCTTCGGGCGTGTGTTTGATGGCGTTGTGCAGGAGGTTGCGCGCCAGCTCGCGCAGCATCCAGTCGTGCGCCCGCACCGGCGCGGGCAGGGTATGGATCTCGAAGTCGATGTCCTTCTCGGCCAGCAGGGGCGAGAGGTCGAGCGCCACGGCGCGCACCACCTGCGACCAGTCGATCACCGGCGCATCGGGCTGCAGGCGCAGCTGCTCCACCTTGGCCAGGTTCAGCATCTGGTTGGCCAGCGCGGTGGCGCGGTCCACCGTGCCGTTGATCTCTTCCAGCGCAACGCGGTGGGCCACATCGTCGCGCAGAGCCGATTGGACCTGCGTCTTCAGCACCGCCAGCGGCGTGCGCAACTGGTGGGCCGCATCGCGCACGAAGCGCTTCTGGTGGTCGAGCAGGCGCTGCAGCCGCAGCATCACGTCGTTGGTGGCGTCGACCAGCGGCAGCAGTTCGCGCGGCGCATCGGCCGCGGTGATCCGGGTCAGGTCGCTCTCGCTGCGGCCTTGCAGCTCGGCGCTGAGGCGGCGCACCGGCTGTGTGGCCCGCTGCACCACCACCACCACGACCAGGGCGATCAGGGCCACCAGCGCGGCCTGCCGCCACAGGGTGTCGAACAGGATCTGCCGGGCCAGCTTCCGGCGCAGGGCCAGGGTTTCGGCCACCTGCACCACGGCCATGCCACGGCCGTGCGCACTGGCCACGGGCTGCAGCAGCACGGCTACACGCACCGGTTCTTCGCGGAATTCGCCATCGTAAAAATCGACCAGCGCGGCATAGGCCGGCTGCTGCGGAATGCGGCCGTGCCAGAACGGCAGCTCGGCGTAGCCCGAAACCATTTCGCCGTTGAGGCTCGACACGCGGTAATACATGCGGCTCTGGTTGTCGGCCTCGAAGGCTTCGAGCGCGGCATACGGCACGGTGGCGCGCAGCAGCGACAGTTCGTCGAAACCGGTCACGTCGAGTTGTTCGCCGATCGACTTGGCCGACGCCAGCAAGGTCCGGTCGTAGGCCGTGTCCACGGCGCGCTGCGCCTGTTCGTAGACGCTGTAGGTGTTGATGCCGACAAAAAGAATCACCGGCACGAGAATGCCTAGCAGCAGATAGCGGCGCAATGAAAACGGCCGGCGGCGCCGGCTGTCGCGGGACGCTGCGGCGGGCGGCAGCGCGTCGGTCGGGTCGCCGGTGTTGTCCAGTTCTTCACTCGGCGGGAAGTGCGCCCGCTTCATGCCGGCTTCATTCGGTCGCCTTCAACAGATAGCCCAGGCCGCGCAAAGTCATCAGCGTGACGCCGGTGTGCGCGAGCTTCTTGCGCAGCCGGTAGACCACCACTTCGATGGCCTCGTACTGCACGTTCTGCTCGCCGGGGAAGACCAGTTCGAACAGCCGCTCCTTGGCCACCGCGTGGCCGGGCTTGGCCATCAGCGTCTGCAGCAGGGCCAGCTCGCGCGGGGTGAGTTCCAGCACCTGGTCGCGGTGGTACACAGCACCGCTGTCCTTCTCGAAGCGCAACGCGCCGACGACCAGGTCAC
>JAQGMQ010000662.1 GCA_028292305.1 Rhodoferax sp. | reverse complement strand
CACGGGCAGCAACACGGCGTCGTCTCGCACAGAGCCGTTGTCGAACTTGACCGTCACCGGCGGCGTCTGTGGTCGCAGCCCTTCCTGCAGGAATTCTGCAGGGCGGTATTGCCACGCGACGGCCGCGAGGAGCGCACAAGACGCGCCGATAACTATTTTTTTGATGAGCACCCGGTCCCCTCTTAACCCTGCCGCTGTTCTGGCACGTATCGTAGCCGACGGTTCAGTTGGACGCGATGTGCCACGGGCCCTGTTTGCCGCCTGCAACTTGTGGGTGACGGACGTAGTAGAGGTCCCATTCACCTTGCGCCACCAGTTGGAACCCGTGGCGTTGGTAGAACGCGTTCGCCCGGCTTTGCTTCAGCGCGCCAACTTTCAGGTCTTGCCCAAGCGCGTCAGCCTCATGGCACACTGCTTTCAACACAAATGCGCCGACGCCTTTGCCCTGGTAGGTGGGCAAGATGTAGAGGTGGTCCAGCAGCAGATGCGTTGCCATGGATCGCAATACCACCACGCCCGCCCTGGCGCCGCCGAAAAAAATGTGCCGTGTGTCCGAAGCTGCAAACGTCGCCAGGAAACGCTCACGCGCGCGATTCGGATCGAAGCGGCCGATTTGCTCGAGGCTATCGCGCATCGCTTCCACGCAGCTCGGCGAGGGCTTGGGCATCTGCCTCACGTACGGGCGAAAACGTGATGGCGGCATTGTCAGCCGGCATTGCGGCCAGCGTCCACGGCACCCACGATTTCGATCGCCTCGCAGGGCACCGCCCGCACCCGCGGCCCGAAGCTTGCGATATTGGTCAACGTGGCGTTGTGGTGGGCAATCACCTGTTGCGGGCTGATGGCGGCGTTGCCCGCGGAGGTGTGTGCGTCCGACACCAGCACCACCGGGAAGCCGAGCGCCAGGGCCTTGCGGGCCGTGGTGTCGACGCAGAACTCGGTGTGCATTCCGCAGATGATGACTTCGTGCACACCGAGCCCGCGCAGCATTGCTTCCAGATCGGTGCGCAGAAACGAGTCAGGCGTGGTTTTGCGGAGCTTCAAGTCACCTGGCGCTACATCGAGCCCGTTGGCAAGCTGCCACGCCGCCGAGCCGTGTTCGAGATCACCCTGACGCAGCTCTTCGTGCTGGACGAAGATGACCGGCGCGCCAGCGGCCCTGGCCTTCTGCGTGACGTGGTTGATGCGGCGGATGGTGCCACTGCAGTCGAAGGCCGCGCCCTCGCCTTCGCAAAGGCCTTGTTGAACGTCGATGACGAGTAGGGCGTTGGTCATGGTGGCTCGATCAGCGTGTTGCCGCAGACCCCCGCTTGGCGGGCGGCCTGCGGCTGGGTGTGGCGGCACTGTCTGGCCGCTCGGCGAGACGACCGGTGACGTATTTGTGCAGCACGCTGGCGATGAGTGTCTGGTACGGCACGCCTTCCTCGAGCGCCCTGACCTGGATGTCACTCAGGTCGCCCGAAGACAGGCGGATGTTGACGCGCCGGTCTTTGATCGCGGTTGCCCGCGCAGCGGCCTTGAACTTGGCGAGCTCGGCCTTGGTCGCGACCGACTTGAGCTTGCCGGCTTCGTGGTCGCCAAGGATCTGCAATTCGTAGTCATCAATGTTCGGCATCTGAGTCACCCAAGTTCAATAGTCACGGCTTGCCTTGCGGCTGGGAATGATGGTCTTGAGAAAGAAGTGATCACGTTCTTCAACGAATGGAACCAGATAGGCATAGCTGTCCCTGGTCACCACGAGGATGCGTTGCCTGGGATATTCGGCCTGCGAAGGATGGTTCAATACATCCAGCAAGCCGCCGGATTCGAGGGCGACAACGATACTCTCGAAGGAAACGCCACGTTCGGCTTTGAGCTTGTTGTTTTTCTCCGCCCCCACCGATAAGGCTTCATGGCGGAATTCTACGGCGCGGTGTGCCTTTGTCATCAGGCGACGCCAACAACCGTCGCGCCGGGTCAACCTGCGGCGGATCTGAAAGTGGCCGTGACCAGGGTCAGCAGCCCCATCAACGCCGACATGCCCATCCCGCCGACGACCAGCCACGTCGCACGGCCGGGCGCATAGGTCAGCACCAGCACCACGGCCAACGCCGCCACCGTCAACACCCCGCCATACAACACCCAGCCCTGGCTCGTCCCCTGCGCCCCGAGGCAGGCCCACAGCGAAACCGCCAAGCCCAGCACACCCACCGCCCGCAGCCAGGGCAACCAGCGCCCTGCTGTTCGCCCGCGGCCGAAGCTGTCTTCGTAGTGGCGGTCCATCGCCAGGCTCAGTGCGGTGAAGCCGCCGAGTGCAGCGCTGAAAGCCGCGGTGACATACACGCCCGCGCTCATGGCGCAGCGCCTTCGGGCACGCGGCCTGGCGCTTCGTGCGGTGCGCTTCGGGGCTTCAGCGCCTTGCCGGCTTTCAACGCCTTGCGCCGGCCCACCCAACAAGCCGACGCGAACAACGCAAGCCCCAGCGCCAGGCAGGTCAGATCGAAGCCCGCCACCGCCCACAGGCCGTCCGGCAGCGACACGCCCAGGTGCGTCGCCGTGGTCAACGCGTTCAGCACCGGCACGCCAGCGAACAAGCCCGCGCCTAGCGCCAGCTGTACCTGCCACATCCGCCCCGTGGGCCGGGACAGGCCGGCGAGCATGGCCAAAGCCAGTGCCGCGAAGAAACAATTGACTTCGGCATCGGGCCGCGCGGCCAGGCCGATGGGCAGCAGGCGGTTGGCCCAGAAGTACGTGCCGATGGCGACCGGCACGCCGGCGATGGCACCGAGGTTCAGGCCGTCCACCAGGCGCAGGCCGAAACTCACCCGCCCGCCATGGGCCAGCAGCCTGGCGTATTTCTGCCGCTCCTTCACCGCCCACATCAGGAGGCCGGTGGCCACCATCACGCAGCCC
>JAQGMQ010000656.1 GCA_028292305.1 Rhodoferax sp. | reverse complement strand
ACCGCCTGGTAGACCCGAACGCGCTGGCCGATGACCGCCGTCTCGCCGATCACGACACCCGTGCCATGGTCGATGAAAAACGCCGTGCCGATCTGCGCACCGGGATGGATGTCGATGCCGGTCTGGCTGTGCGAGAGTTCGGCCGCGATGCGCGCCAGAAGCGGCAGGCCGAGCTGGTACCAGCGGTGGGCCAGCCGGTGGTGGATCATGGCCAGCACGCCGGGGTAACACAGCAGCACCTCGTCGACGCTGCGCGCGGCCGGATCGCCGTGGTAGGCCGCCAGCACATCGCTGTCCAACAACCGGCGGATGCCCGGCAGCGAGGCCGCGAAATCCTGCACCGCGGCGATGGCCCGCGGGTCCACGTTGGCGGGCGCGTCGCCGCCGATGCGGGCCTCGTAGGCCAGCTCCAGCCGCACCTGGGCCAGCAGGTCGTGCAGCGCCGAGTCCAGCGTATGCCCGACGTAGAAATCCTCGCTCTCGTGGCGCAGGTCGGACGGGCCCAGGCGCATGGGAAACAGCGCGCCTTTCAGCGACTCGACGATCTGCGCCACGGCGTCGCGCGACGGCAGCTCTCGGCCGCCGGGTTCGCGCGAACGCTTCTGCGCGGCGCGCCAGTCAAGGCGGGCCTGGTGCAGCGATTGGACGATGGGGGCGACGTCAAAAACAGCCACTTGGGGTACTTTCTTTTTATGGGGAAGCGGCGTGCCACTGTGCAGCGCGTGGCGCGGTACAAGAGGTTCGGGATCAGTCCTGCACCCAAGGCAATTGGCGGTACCGCCAGCCGTCCGCGCCGCCGCGGTGTTGTGCCGCGTCGATCTCGCCCTCGAAGCCTTCGAGCACGTTGAACACCTGGGTCATGCCGGCCTTGGTGGCGACTTCGGCCGCGGCCGCCGAGCGTTTGCCGCTGCGGCACAGCAGCAGCACCACCGTGTCCTTGCCGCCGACCCTGGCCTCCAGTTCACGCGCGAAACGCGGGTTGCGCGTGAGGCTGGTGCCGGTGGCCCAGGCCACGTGCAGGCTGTCCGGCACATGGCCGACGAACTTGCGTTCCTCGCCCGAGCGCACGTCGACCAGCAGCGCGGCGCCGCTGGTGAAAAGCTGCCACGCAGTCTGTGGCGGCACGCCGCCCGCATAAGGCAGCCCGGTGGACAGCGCCAGCACGCGGGCGGACTCGAGTTCGGGCGGCAGGCTGGTCGGGGCGGCAATGGCGGGTGACATGTGGTTCTCCTTGGGTTCGAAGCGGGTCGTGCGCAGCCGAGGATGGGTGCGCGATGGAGATCACTTTAGGGTCGGCTCGGCCTTTATCAAACTATTGAAAATCTTGTTCTAAATAGCGAATACGTCTGAAGACGACGCAGCCGCCGATCTGCCCACGCGACGCTCCAAAACGCGGAAACATTCGCAAAGCGGCGCAGACGGATCACGCCGTACACACCGCGCTTTTGTCGAAAGGGCTGCGCTCGCATCGCCGCGAATGTGCATTGCTTGTTTGTAAAAATTCGTTGGCTTGGCCACACGCGCCACCTAGATTCGGCCTCTTCACAACACGAGGAGAGGGAGTCCATGCTTTTTTCAACGATCTCCGGGACGAAGCGCCACAGCGGCATCACGCGCAGGCGGCTCGTGGCCGGCCTGATGTCGGTTACGACGCTCGGCGCATTGACGGCGCAAGCCCAGCCCAAGGCCGGTGGCACGCTGAACTGGGTGATCAACCCCGTGCCTTCGGTGCTGGTGCCGCTGACCACTACCGCGGGCGGCAGCGCCGACATCGGGCCCAAGGTGGTCGAAGGCCTGCTGACCTACGACTACGACCTGAAGCCCAAGCCCTTGCTGGCCACCGCCTGGAGCGTGAGCAAGGACGGGCTGCAGTACCGCTTCGCGTTGCGCAAGGGCGTGAAATGGCACGACGGCCGCGACTTCAGTTCGGCCGACGTGGCGTTTTCGGTGCTGACGCTGAAGCAGGTGAACCCGCGCGGCCGCGGCACGTTCGCCAACGTGGTCGACGTCAGGACACCCGACGCCGACACCGCCGTCATCGTGCTCAGCAAGCCGTCGCCGTTTCTGCTCACCGCGCTGGCCTCCGCCGAGTCGCCGATCGTGCCCCGGCATCTCTACGAAGGCACCGACATCGCCGCCAACAAATACAACCGCGAGCCGGTGGGCACCGGGCCGTTCCTGTTCAAGGAATGGGTGCAGGGCAGCCATGTGATCCTGGACCGCAACCCCAACTACTGGGACAAGCCCAAGCCCTACCTCGACCGCATCGTGGTGCGCTTCATCACCGACGGCGTGGCCCGTGCGGCCGCGCTCGAATCCGGTGGCGCCGACCTGGCCGCCGGCGCATCGGGCGTGCCGCTGTCCGACGTCGAGCGTTTCAAGAAGCTGGCCAACGTGAACGTCGAGGACCGCAACTGGCCCTACAACGGCGACCACCAGCAGATCTATTTCAACCTGGACACGCCGGTGCTGCAGAACCTCGAAGTGCGCCGCGCCATCGCCCAGGCCATCGACGTGAACGCCTTTGCCAGGACGGTCTGGTTCGGTTATGGCAAGTTGTCGGCCTCGCCCATCGGCACGCTGCAGGCCCGCTACCACGACAGCAGCATCAAGCCCTATGCCTACGACCCGAAACAGGCCGAAGCCCTGCTCGACGCCGCCGGCCTGAAGCGCACCGAGGCCGGCACGCGGCTCAAGCTGCGCCTGCTCTACAACCCCTTCCTGGAGCGCCGCGCCGCCGACTTCGTGCGCCAGTCGCTGGGGCGCATCGGCATCGACGCCGCCATCGAAAGCTACGACTTCGCCACCTACGTGAACAAGGCCTACACCGAGCGCGCCTTCGACATCACGCTCGAATCGCTGAGCAACATCTTCGACCCTTCGGTGGGTGTGCAGCGGGTGTTCTGGTCGAAGAACTTCAAGATCGGCCTGCCCTTCTCCAACGCGCCGCACTACGTCAGTGCCGAGGCCGACCGGCTGCTCGAAGCGGCCGCGGTGGAACTGGACGAGACCAAGCGCCGCGAGCAGTTCTTTGCGTTCCAGCGGGTGGTGTACCGGGACATCCCTTCGATCGAGCTGGGCGCCAATCCGAACATCACCGTCAGCGCCAAGAAGGTGCGCAACTACGCCCCCACCGGCGAAGGCCTGCGTGGCAATTTTGCCGACCTGTACCTGCAACCCTGAACGCGCCCGCACCAGCCACCATGTCCCTGCACAACACCCTTGAAACCCCCGCCGCGACCCGCCCCACCGCGGCCGACGTGCCCACGCTTTTCCTGCGCGCACGGGCCCTGCTGCCCGACACCGCGGTGGACTCGAACATCGCCCAGGCGCTGCGGCCCAACTACGGCCTGGTCGACGGCCTGCTGTTCGGCGGCAGTGAAGCCGAACGCGAACGCTGGTTCGGCCGCCTGCTGGCCGGCGATGTGTTCGGCAACGGCGGGCAGGAACGCGGCGGCGCACACGGCACGGTCAGCGCCCGCATCCTGCGCGATGGCGAGCACTACCGCGTCAACGGCAGCAAGTACTACAGCACCGGTGCGCCGTTCGCCGACTGGATCAGCGCGATCGCGCTCAACGAGGACGGCAAGGAGACCAGCTTCATCGTGCCGCACGACCGCGCCGGCGTGGAGCTGGTCGACGACTTCGACACCGTGGGCCAGCGGCTGACGGCCAGCGGCACCACGCGGTTCAACAACACGCTGGTGCAGGCCGACGAGCTGCGCCCGCGCTACATTCCGCGCGACCGCCGCAACCCGGTCACGCCGCTGTTCCAGCTGTACCTGGCGGCGGTGGAAGCCGGCATCGCGCGCAACGCCCTGCGGCCGACCGGATAAAACGCCCGGTGGCCGCCGATCTGCGGTACCGTCAATCCCATGCGGCAAGGTCTGGCCGCATGCCACATCCAAAAGCAAGGAGCATCGACATGTCCAACCACGTCTACAAACTGCTGGAGCTCACGGGCTCCTCGCCCATCGGCATCGAAGACGCCGTGCAGACGGCCATCGCCAAGGCCAGCGAGACCATCCGCAACATCCACTGGTTCAACGTCACCGAGACGCGCGGCCATGTGGAAAACGGCAAGGTCGCGCACTGGCAGGTCACGCTGAAGGTGGGCTTCACGCTGGAGTGAAGCCCACCGCTTGGTTCAGGCCGCTCTGAAGGTTCAGCCGGCCGTGGCGCGGTGCCGCGGCTGCCGCCCGAAGAACGGATGGCTCGGGTCGTTGAAGCCCGGCGCCGAGGCGTGGCCGGTCTTCACCAAACGGTCGATCAGGGCCTCGTCCTCGTCGGTGAAGCGGTACTGCAGGGCGGGTACGTAGTCTTCCCATTGCGCCAGCGTGCGCGGCCCGGCGATGGCCGAGGTAACGAGCCGGTTGTTCAGCACCCAGGCCAGCGCGAACTGGCCGGCACTGATGCCGCTGCCTTCCACGTGCTGCTTGATCTGCTGGGCGATGTCGAGCGACTCGGGCCGCCATTCGGTCTGTTGGATACGCCGGTCGTCGCGGCCCGCGCGGCTGCCCGCCGGTGGCGCCAGGCCGGGCTGGTACTTGGCCGTCAACACGCCACGCGCCAGCGGGCTGTAGGGCACCACGGCCAGGCCGTAGTGCTCGGCCGCGGGCAGGTGCTCGGCTTCGATCTGGCGGTTGGCCAGGTTGTAGAGCGGCTGGCTGGCCGCGGGCCGGTCGACCCCCAGCGCATCGGCCGTGTGGCTGAACTCGGCCAGCTTGAAGGCGCGGTGGTTCGACAGCCCGTAGCTGCGCAGCTTGCCGGCGCGCACCAGGTCGCCCAGCGCACGCACCGTCTCGGCCACCGGGGTGTGGGCGTCCTCGCGGTGCAGGTACAGGATGTCGATGTAGTCGGTGCCCAGCCGCTTCAGGCTCGCCTCGACCGAGCGCACCAGGTTGTGCCGCGACGCGCCGCGGTCGTTCGGGCCGGTGGTGCCCGGGTTCTGGTTGACGAACTTGGTGGCCAGCACCCATTCGCCGCGCCGGCGCGCAATGAGTTCACCCACCACCACCTCGGACTCGCCCTTGTTGTAGCCGTTGGCCGTGTCGATGAAGTTGATGCCCTGCTCGAAGGCGCGGGCGGTGATGCGCTCGGCCGTGGCGCGGTCGGTCTGGCCGCCGAACATCATGGTGCCCAGGGTCAGTGGCGACACGCGGATGCCGGATCGGCCCAGCGTGCGGTAGTCGGTGATGCGGTAGTTGATGCTGCTCATGGCGGTTCTCGGTTGCGTGGAAAAATCAGAAGCGCAGGCCGGCCTGCTTCATCAGCGGCAGGATGCGGTCGCCGCAGAATTCGAGGTCGGGCTTGAAGTCGTAGAAGCTGAGTTGCAGGCCGTCGATGCCGGCGCGGCGCAGCTGCACAAATTGTTCGACCACCTGCTCGGGCGTGCCGATGACTTCGATGTTGCCGCCGATGGCGCGCCGCTTTGGCAGGTCGACCCCGACCCGGCCGCGCCAGGCATGGGCGTCGCTGTCCAGCCGCTGGGGCGCATCGTCCATGTGGGCCACGATGGCGTCGTGGTATTGCCAGGTCTCGCGCTCGGTTTCGCGGCTCACCACCAGGGGGTTGAGCAGCGTGCGCACCTCGCGCCCCACCTCGCGCGCGGCCTTTTTGACCCGCGCGGCATGGGCCGGCAGCACGGCGATGGCGTCGGCAAAGCTGGAGCCGCCGGGGCTCGAGATGAAGACCACGTCGGAGTAGCGCGCGGCGAACGCGATGCCGGCGTCCGAGCCGGTGGCGTTCACCAGCAGCGGACGGCCGTACAGCGGCTTCGGCGTGACAAAGGCGCCGTCGAGCCGCCATGCGGATTCGCCTTTGAAGGACCAGTTCTCGGTGTCGGCCCAGAGCCGCTGCACCACTTCCAGAAACTCGGCGGCCAGCTCGTAGCGCCGGTCGTGCAGGATGCGCTGCGAGCCGAACATTTCATGTTCCACCGCGCGGTGGCCGGTGACCACGTTGATGCCCCAGCGCCCACGCGAGATGTGGTCCAGCGTGGCCGCGTATTTGGCCAGGTGCAGCGGATGGATCGGCCCATAGAGTACGTGGATGGTCGACACCAGGATGATGCGGCTGGTTACCGCCGTCAGCGCCGCCGTGGCCATGAAAGAGTCGAGCGCCTGCCCGTTGAACACGCCGCCGTAGCCGCCCTTGGGCAGCCACTGCGACAGCGCGAACACCAGGTCGAAACCCAGCCGCTCGGCGGTCAACACCAGGTCGCGGTTGTAGTCGAAGGACCAGTCGGTCGTGCGCGGCAGCGTCGACGCGCTCCAGCCGCCAGCCTGGATCGGCAGGAACAGGCCCAGCAGCACGGGCTGTTGCAGCGCGCGGGAAAAGGGGCTGTCC
>JAQGMQ010000641.1 GCA_028292305.1 Rhodoferax sp. | reverse complement strand
GGGCGCGGTGCAGCACCTGCAGGGCATCAAGGACTGCCGCCACGTGATCGCGGTGAACCTCGACGCCTCGGCCCCGATCGCCCGGCGCGCCGACCTGACCGTGGTGGAAGACAGCGCCGCGCTGATGGCGGCTTTGCTGGCCCTGGTGCGTCGCGAAAAGAGCGCAGTGAAGGAAACCCCATGAACAACATCACCGTCCTGGTGGCGGCCAACGCCCACGCGGTGAGCGGCCGGCCGGCGCGCAGCCGTGCCGATGCCACCGCCGCCGCGCTGGCCCTGGGCCTCAACGCTTCGGCCCGCCTGCTGAGCGCTGGCGCCATGCCCGGCTCGGTGGCCCGCGACTACCTGGCGCTGGGCGCCAAACGCATCGACATCCTCGAATGCGGCATTGACGCGGACCTGGCGGCCACGCTGCTGCCCGCGCTGCGCGACGTGCCCTGGGTGTTGACCGGCACCCGCACCGAGGCCGAACAAGCCACCGGCCTGCTGCCGCACCGGCTGGCCGCCGCACTCGGTCGCCCGCTGGTGACCGACGTGTTGGCGGTGCAGCCCGATGGCGACGCCTGGATCGTCACGCAGGCCCTGCCCAAGGGCGCGCGCCGGCGCCTGCGCGTCAGCCCGCCGGCGGTGCTGGCGATCAGTGCCGCATCGCCACAAACCCTGCGCCACGCCCTCGCCGATGCGATGGCCGGCCAGATCATGCGCACCACCGCGCGCGGCGCCGCCACTGTGGCGCCCACCGGCCAACTGGTGCCCAGCAGCAAGCGCCGCAAGTTGCTCGAAGCCAAGACCGCGCAGAGCGGCCACGCCCGCATGCTGGGCGCGATAGACACCCCGTCGACCGGTGGCGCCGTGCTGCGCACCGGCGACGCCCACAGCAAGGCGCAGGCGGTGCTGGACTACCTGCGAACCCATTCTCTCGTGCCATTTTGAGAAGACGCCCTCCATGAACAAACCCCTCTCCAGCCCCTTGTCCAGCCCTTTGTCCAACCCCGTGCCCAGCCCTGTCTCGAAACCCATCTCGGCGGCGACGCTGCTGACCCGCGAACTGCTGGCCCGCCGCAAGCCCGGCTACAGCCTGGAGGCCCCGTTCTACCTGAGCGACAGCGTGCTGCAGGCCGACATGGAACACATCTTCGGCCAGCACTGGATCTTCGTGGCGGTGGAGCCGCAGGTGCCCGAAGCCGGCGACTACATCACGGTTGATTTCGGCAGGAACTCGGTCCTCATCGTGCGCGACGACGACCTGCAGATCAAGGCGTTTCACAACGTGTGCCGCCACCGCGGCTCGCGCCTGTGCGCCACGCCGCAGGGTGTGGTGGGCAACATCGTCTGCCCCTACCACCAGTGGACCTACGACCTCACGGGCAAGCTGATCCACGCCAAACACATGGGCGACGATTTCGACCCGAAGGGCCTGGGCCTGAAGCCGGTGCACGTGCGCAACCTGGCCGGCCTGATCTTCATCTGCCTGGCCAGGACACCACCCGATGACTTCGCGCAGATGGCCGAGGAGATGACGCCCTACATCGCACCGCACGGCCTGGCCAACTGCAAGGTGGCGGCCCAGGTCGACCTGCTGGAAGACTGCAACTGGAAGCTCACGCTGGAGAACAACCGCGAGTGTTACCACTGCGTGGGCAACCACCCCGAGCTGACCATTTCGCTCTATGAATACGGCTTCGGCTACCAGCCCGACGAACACAACGCCGAAGGCCTGCAGAAGTTCCAGGACATCATGGCCGCCAGCCATGCGCGCTGGGAAGCGATGGGCCTGCCGTCGGCCGAAATCGACACGCTGGACACCCGCACCACCGGCTTTCGCACGCAACGCCTGCCGATCGACCGCTCGGGACAGTCGCAGACCATGAACGCCGAGATCGCCTCCAAGAAGCTGCTCGGCGGCCTGACCGACCCGGCGCTCGGCGGCCTGTCGTTCTGGACCCAGCCGAACTCGTGGCACCACTTCATGAGCGACCACATCGTGAGCTTCTCGGTGTTGCCGGTGTCGGCCACGCAGACCCTGGTGCGCACCACCTGGTGTGTGCACAAGGACGCGGTCGAAGGCGTGGACTACACGGTGGAGAACCTCACCGCGGTGTGGAACGCCACCAACGCACAGGACCGCCGGCTGGTGGAAGAGTCGCAGATCGGCATCGCCAACGGCGCCTATGAACCCGGCCCGTATTCGCCCTACACCGAAGGCCTGGTGGAAAAGTTCTGCAGCTGGTATGTGCGCCGGCTCGGTGAACTCACGGCCTGATACGTCGACTCTCGCCATGACCGCCATGCCCCTGATGTCCCACGCACCCGATTTCTCGGCACCCGCGTCGCGCCCTTGGTCGGCCGACCAGGACGAAACCCTCTGCTGCGTGCAGGTGCGCCAGGAGACGCACGACGTCAAGACCTTCGTGCTGGCCGCCAACGGCCCGCGCAGCTTCCGTTACCTGCCGGGCCAGTTCATCACGCTCGAGCTGGACATCGACGGCCGCCGCATCAACCGCTGCTACACCTTGTCGAGCACACCGACGCGGCCCGACCTGGTGAGCATCACCGTCAAGCGGGTGCCGGGCGGGGTGGTGTCGAACTGGCTGCACGACCACCTGCATGTGGGCATGGCGCTCGGGGCGATGGGCCCGTCGGGCGCGTTCACGTGTTTTGCCGACGGCACCGCGCAGTCGCAGGCCTACCTGTTCGTCTCGGGTGGCAGCGGCGTCACCCCGCTGATGTCGATGACGCGTGCGCTGCACGACCTGGGCAGCGACGCCGACATCGTCTTCCTGCATTGCGCGCGCACGCCGGCCGACCTGTTGTTTGCCGAAGAGCTGACGATGATGGCCCGCAACATGCCGCGGCTGCGGCTGGCCATGGTCTGCGAACACCACCTGCCCGGCAGCCCCTACGCCGGCCACCTCGGCCGGATGGACGCGCACCGCCTGGCCCACATCGCGCCCGATTTTCTGCAGCGCGATGTCTACACCTGCGGACCGGCGCCGTTCATGGCGGCGGTCTGCGGCCTGCTGGTCGCGGCGGGTTTCGACCTGCAGCGTTACCGCGAAGAAAGTTTCTCGTTTGAATCGCTGCCGGTGGATTCGGCATCTGCACCGGTTAATGCACAGACAACCGACGAATCAGTTGCAAAAACCCACCGCATTCAATTACAGAAGATGGCCGGCACATTTGATTGCCGTGAAGACCAGACCATATTGCAAGCCGCCATTGCGGCGGGTTTTCGCCTGCCTTCGTCGTGCAGCAGTGGTGCCTGCGGCACCTGCAAGACCAGAAAGGTCAGCGGCCAGATTGAAATGAAACACGCGGGCGGCATTCGGCAGCGAGAAATCGACCAGGGCTGGATGTTGCCCTGCTGCAGCCGCCCCACCAGCGACATTGTGCTTGATCGTTAACCCTGATTCGACGCGCACCAAAATCAATATTCAAACACATCAATACATTTACTCACAGCCTTTATTTCCAACTTGGTGCAACCTCTCGTGGCTTTAGCCAAGGGTCGTGAAATATCGGCCGAAAATGACGAAAAGATAATACGCAAATAGCAAATGTTCAGTGGCATGCCATTTGCTTTCATAACAAATACATAATTCGCCACACCCCGGAGACCCACGATGCCGCACCCAAAAATTTGCGTCAAGAATCTGTACAAGATATTCGGAAACAACACGTCGGAGGCCGCCAAGTTATTGAGCCAGGGCCGCACCAAGGAAGAGGTGTTCGCCAAGACCGGGCACGTGGTGGGGGTCAACAAGGTCAGCTTCAGCGTGATGCCGGGCGAGATCTACGTGCTGATGGGCCTGTCGGGCTCGGGCAAGTCCACGCTGATCCGGCTCATCAACCGGCTGGTCGAGCCCTCGTCCGGCGAGATCACCATCGACGGCATCGACATCGCCAAGCTGTCGCAGCCCGAGCTGGTGAAGTGGCGCCGCAAACACGTGGCCATGGTGTTCCAGTCGTTCGCGCTCATGCCGCACCGCAGTGTGCTCGACAACACCGCGTTCGGCCTGGAAATGGCCGGCACGCCGCGCAAGGTGCGTGAAGACCGGGCCATGCAGGTGCTGGCCCAGGTGGGCCTGCAGACCTACGCGGCCAAGTACCCGTCGCAGCTGTCGGGCGGCATGCAGCAGCGTGTGGGCCTGGCGCGCGCCCTGGCGGTCGACCCCGACATCCTGCTGATGGACGAAGCCTTCTCGGCGCTCGACCCGCTCAAGCGCATCGAGATGCAGAGCCTGATGCTCGACCTGCAGCGCGAGCAGCAGCGCACCGTGCTGTTCGTCTCGCACGACCTCGAAGAAGCGCTGCGCATCGGCACCCGCATCGCCATCATGGAAGGCGGCAACCTGGTACAGGAAGGCACGGCCCACGAGATCATCACCAAGCCGGCCACGCCCTATGTGCGCAAGTTCTTCGAAGGCGTTGACACCTCGCGTTACCTCACCGCGGCCGACCTGCTCGACCCGGTGCTCAACGGCCATTCGTACAACGGCGGGCCGCGCCTGCCCTGGTCGACCACCCTGCCCGAGGCCATGAAGATCGTGT
>JAQGMQ010000640.1 GCA_028292305.1 Rhodoferax sp. | reverse complement strand
GGTCGCCTTTTCTTCCGTTAGCTTCTTTTGGCGAAGCAAAAGAAGGTGACTCGCCGCCGGGCGACTCCCGGCCAGCGGCAAAAGTCAACGTCAAGAGACTTAACCGGCTAAGCGAATCGATGATGCTTCGACAGGCTCAGCACAGGGTTCCCAGCCCCAACCAACCTTCCCCTCCGACCAACCCATCACCAATTCCACAACGTCCCATCATGCTGCAGCCGGTTCACCGGCAAATACTTCCGCTCGTACGGGTACTTCGCCGCCAAGGCCTCATCGATCTCCACCCCATGCCCGACGGCATCGCCCGGGTACAACATCCCCTCCGCAAACGTATAGGCATGTGGAAACACCGCGTCCGTCTCCTCCGTGTGCTGCATGTATTCCTGAATGCCAAAGTTCGGCACCCACAGATCGAAGTGCAGCGCCGCGCCCATGCACACCGGCGACAGGTCGGTCGCGCCGTGGCTGCCGGTGCGCACCTGGTGCAGTGAGGCGAGGTCGGCGATGCGGCGCAGGTGGGTGATGCCGCCGGCGTGGGTCACGGTGGCGCGGATGTAGTCGATCAACTGGTTCTGGATCAGGTCCTTGCAGTCCCAGATGCTGTTGAAGATTTCGCCCACGGCGATCGGCGTGGTGGTGTGCTGGCGGATCAGCTTGAAGGCTTCCTGGTTCTCGGCGGGCGTGGGGTCTTCCATCCAGAACAGGTTGTAGGGTTCGAGCGACTTGCCCAGGCGCGCGGCTTCGATGGGGGTCAGGCGGTGGTGCACGTCGTGCAGCAGGTGGTGGTTGAAGCCCAGCTTCTCGCGCACACGTTCGAACAGCCTGGGCGCGAACTTCAGGTATTTTTCTGTCGACCAATCGTGTTCGCCGGGCAGGCTGGCGTCGGCCGGGTCGTACACCTTGGCGCCGGCGGTGCCGATGCCGTAGACCTTGTCCAGGCCGGGCACGCCGCTTTGCGCGCGGATGGCCTTGTAGCCTTGTTCGGCGTAGCGCAGCACCTCGTCCACCGTGTGTTCGATGTCGCTGCCGTTGGCGTGGCCGTAGACCATCACGCCGGTGCGGCTCTTGCCGCCGAGCAACTGGTACAGCGGCATGTTGGCGGCCTTGGCCTTGATGTCCCACAGGGCCGTGTCCACCGCGGCGATGGCGCTCATGGTGACCGGGCCGCGGCGCCAGTAGGCGCCGTTGTACAGGTACAGCCAGATGTCTTCGATCTGGTGCGCGTCGCGGCCGATGAGGCAGGGCACGACGTGTTCGCTCAGGTAGGCGGCCACGGCCAGCTCGCGGCCGTTCAGGGTGGCGTCGCCGATGCCGGTCAGGCCTTCATCGGTCTCGATCTTCAGCGTGACGAAGTTGCGGCCGGGGCTGCAGACGATGACGCGGGCGTTGGTGATTTTCATGGTGGATTGCGATTTTGAGTTGGCGACAGTTTCAGCCGTTCCAGCCGAGGTGCCCGAGGAAGTCGCGTGTGCGCGCCTTGGTCGGGTTGTCGAAGATCTGCGCCGGTGGGCCTTCTTCCAGGATGGCGCCGTTTTCGAACACCACCACCCAGTTGGCCACGCGCTGGGCGAAGCTCATCTCGTGGGTGACGACGATCATGGTCATGCCCTCGAGCGCGAGCTTCTTCATCACGTTGAGCACTTCGCCCACGGTTTCGGGGTCGAGCGCCGAAGTCGGTTCGTCGAACAGCATCACCTCGGGCTCCATGGCCAGCGCGCGGGCGATGGCCACGCGCTGCTGCTGGCCGCCCGAGAGGTTGGCCGGAAAGTTGCCGGCCTTGGTCGCCAGGCCCACTTTTTCAAGCAGCGCCATGGCCCGGGCGCGGGCCTCGGTCTCGCCCATGCCCAGCACGGTGATGGGCCCCATGGCCACGTTGTCCAGCGCCGACTTGTGCGGGAACAGCTCGAAGCTCTGGAACACCATGCCCATGCGCTGGCGCACCTTGCGCACCTCGGATTCCTGCGATGGCAGGGCCACGCCGTCGAGCAGCACGCGCCCGCCGTTCAGCGTTTCCAGCGCGTTGGTGCAGCGCAAAAGCGTCGACTTGCCCGAGCCCGACGGGCCGATGAGGCACATCACCTCGCCCTTGTTGACCTGCAGCGAGACGCCGTTGAGCGCGACAAAGTCACCATACAGCTTGCGCACGTTTTCATAGACCAGCACCGGCGGCTGGTCCGAACCCTTGCGCGGCGGGTGAGGCGTGGTGGCGATGTCACCTGGTGATGAAGCGTTCATTCCTTGACTCCGTATTTCTTGTGAATCCAGTCGACCAGCTTGGCCTGCGGATAACCCATGAGCCAATAGAGAACGGCCATGGCGGTGAGCATTTCCAGCACGCGAAAGGTCTGCGCGCGGATCTGCATCGAGGTGTAGGCCAGCTCGCCCACGGCGATCACCGAGACCAGCGAGGTGTCCTTGAACAGCGAGATCCAGGTGCTGGCCAGCACCGGCAGGATGCGCCGCGCCGCCTGCGGGATCACCACCTTGAACATCGCCTGCCGGCGCGACATGCCCATGGCCAGCGCGGCCTCCATCTGGCCCTTGCGGATCGAGTTGATGCCGGCGCGAAAGGTCTCGGCGTTGTAGGCCGAGATGTTCAGCACCAGCGCAACCAGTGCCGTGGTCAGCGCCGAAAACTGCACGTCGAAGGCGATCGGCATCACATAGAAAGCCCAGTAGATGATGAGGATCAAGGGCAGGTTGCGGAAGAACTCCACGAAGCTCACCGAGATGACGCGCAGCAGACGTTGATCCGACAGGCGCATGAGCGCCAGCAACATGCCGCCCGGCACCGCC
>JAQGMQ010000620.1 GCA_028292305.1 Rhodoferax sp. | reverse complement strand
CGAGACAAACTCTGCAACAACACGTCGAAAAATGGGAACGATACCATTTTGAACATCGAAACGGACGGCGGCCATTTAGCCGCCTGTTCGTCACTGGTTTTTTAACAAAGAGAGAGACATGACACGGGTAACGCACTACAAGAAAACCGCCCTGGCCGCCGCCATCGGCGCCGCCCTCACCGCGGGCATCGTCGCCTGCGGGGGCGGCGGCGACAACATCGACGACGGCTTTGTCGGCAACGAATGGATGCGGCCTTCCGTGGTCGCCCGGCAGAACGCCGCCGGCAGCGATGCCGACCGGGAAACCGTGGCCAACCAGCGTGCCAGGCTGCTGATCGGCGCCATGTCGCAAGACCAGAAGCTGCAGCAGCTGACCGGCAGCCTGCCCGAAATGCTGCCCGAGCTGCCCGAGTGTTATGGCGCGCGCCACGTGAGCGGCATCGCCGCGCTGAACATCCCCACCTTCCGCATCACCAACGGCCCCGTGGGCCTGGGCCAGAACGACTGCGTGTCCAAGGCGCTGTTCGACAAGGTGCAGGCCGGCACGGGCTCGCCTTTCGCGGCCTACACCGACCCCAGCTCGGCCAAGGCCACGGCGCTGCCCTCGGCCATCTCCGCCGCGGCCTCGTTCGACACCGCCGTGGCGTCGACCTACGGCACCGTGATCGGCACCGAGATGAACAACCTGGCGCTGCATGTGTTCGAGGCGCCGGGCGTCAACATGGCGCGCCTGCCCCTCCTCGGGCGCAATTTCGAATACTTCGGCGAAGACCCGTTCCTGACCGGCAGCATGGCCGTGGCCGAAGTGCGTGCCGTGCAGGCCAAGGGGCTGATCGGCATGGCCAAGCACTTCGTGGGCAACGAGCAGGAGACCAACCGCCAGAAGATCCAGGAAAACATCGACCCGCAGGTGCTGCGCGAGATCTACCTGCTGCCGTTCGAGATGGCCGTGAAGGACGGCAAGGCAGCGGCCATCATGTGTGCCTACAACTCGGTGAACGGCGTGAACTCCTGCGAGAACAAGCCGCTGCTGACCGGCGTGCTGCGCGACGACTGGGGATTCACCGGTTATGTGCAGTCCGACTTCTTCGCGGTGAAGAGCACGGTGGGGCCGATGGTCGGCGGCATGGACCACGAGATGCCGATTCCGCAGTTCTGGTCCAAGGCCAACCTCACGGCGGCACTGGGCGCTGGCACGCTGAGCACGGCGATGTTCGACAAGTCGCTCGAGCGGCGCTACACGCAGATGTTCAAGTGGGGCACCTTCGACCGCGCCATCAAGCAGACGCCGATCGACTTCACCGCCAACGGCCAGACGGCGCGCGACATCGGCACCAAGGCGGCCGTGCTGCTGCAGAACAACGGCGCCCTGCCGCTGACCAGCTCGGTCGCCAGACTGGTGGTGGTGGGCAAGGCCTCCCAGGTCTATGCGCAGCAGGCGGTAGCCGGCGGCGCCGTGGTCGGCAAGGCCATGGGCAGCGGCGGCGGCAGTTCCGACGTGGTGCCCAACTACACGGTGGCGCCGGTCGACGGCATCGTCAACGCGCTGAAGGCGGCCGGCAACACGACCGCCAGCGTGCAGCTGATCCTGGTCGACGACGCAAACGCCACGGCCACCGTCAACGGCGTGGCCAAGACCTTCGCCGAAGCCCTGGCCACCGCCGCCGCGGCCGACGCCGTGGTGGTGATGGCCGGCACCATCTCCGAAGAAGGCGCCGACCGCGCCACCACCGCGGACGGCAGCACGCTGGCCTCGAACACGGTGCCTCTGGCGCCCGGGGCCAGCGCGGCCGACGGCACCAGCCTCGACTGGTATGCGGCCTCGTCGCTCACCACGCCGGCCACCGCCACCGGCGCGAACGCGGTGAAGAACAGCAACACCGTGGCCATGCTGAAGGCCCTGATGGGCACCACCTCCACCACCGGCAAGGCGATGGCGCAGAAGACGGCGCTGGTGCTGAAGGACAACGCCGGCGTGGCCATGGACCCGGCGCTGGTGGGCAGCGCCGGGCCGGCCATCCTCGAGGTGTGGTTCCCGGGCCAGGAAGACGGCAACATCGTGGCCGATCTGCTGTTCGGCAAGTCCAACCCGTCGGGCAAGCTGCCGGTGACCTTCCCGTTTGCCGGCAAGGGCTTCCTCGACAACCTGACGGCGCAGCAGTTCCCCGGCGTGGTGGCAGCCGACGGCGTGACGCAGACGGTCACCTACGCCGAGCAGCTGCACATCGGCTACCGCTGGTACGACGCCAACATCAGTGGCCAGTGCGCCGTGGTGAACGGCGCCAACCCCTGCGTGGCGTTTCCGTTCGGCCATGGCCTGTCCTATACCAGCTTCAACATCGGCGCGCAAAGCGTGGTGCTGAACGGCGCCAGCGGCAGCTACGACGTGAAGGCCACGGTGAAGAACAACGGCACGGTCACCGGCTCGGAAGTGGTGCAGGTGTACCTGGCGTTGCCGGCCTCGGCCGGCGGCGTGGGCGCGGCCCAGCCACCGAAGCGCCTGACCGGCTTTCAGAAGGTGGAGCTGGCCGCGGGCGCGTCGAAGGAGGTGACGATCTCCATCGACCCCGCGGGCACCAACCACCCGCTGAGCGTGTGGAACAAGGCCACCAACGCCTGGGTGACGCCAGCGGGCCAGTACACGGTGTACGTGGGCAAATCGTCGGCGCCCAAGGACCTGGCGCAGGCGGGGTCGTTCAGCAAGTAGGCGGCACACCACGCCACCCCGGAAGGCCCATCGGTGGGGCCTTCTGGCGTTGGTGCGCCGGTGGAAGCAGGGGCTGCCTTAAAATCGCGGGTTCCGCCGGCTGGCCCGCACCGGGCGCGTGCCGCCATTTCGACCGGTCCGCCACGCGCGCCGTCGTTGCGCCGGGCCGCTATCGGCCCATGTAAAACGCCCCCCACCTCATCCGCGATCCCCATGGCTTACCAGGTCAAAGAAATTTTCTACACGCTGCAAGGCGAAGGCGCCAATGCCGGCCGCCCGGCCGTGTTCTGCCGCTTCGCTGGCTGCAACCTGTGGTCGGGCCGCGAGGAAGACCGCAGCAAGGCCGTCTGCCAGTTCTGCGACACCGATTTCGTTGGCATCGACGGCACCTCGGGCGGCAAATACGCCACCGCAACCCAGCTGGCCGAAAAGATCGCGTCGTTCTGGCCAGCCACCCACAGCGCGCACCGCTTTGCCGTGTTGACCGGCGGCGAGCCGCTGCTGCAGCTGGATGCCGCGCTGGTCGACGCGCTGCACGCCCAGGGCTTCAAGATCGCCGTCGAATCCAACGGCACCATCGCCGCCCCGGCGGGCATCGACTGGCTCTGCATCAGCCCCAAGGCCGGTGCAACCTGGGTGCAGAAGCAGGGCAATGAACTCAAGGTGGTGTGGCCGCAGCCCAGCCTCGACCTGGCCGCGTTGGCGCAGCTACCCTTCGGCCACCACTACCTGCAGCCGATGGATGGCCCCATGCCGAACTCGCAGGCGGCCAACACGCGACTCTGCATCGCCGCGTGCCTGGCGCAGCCGGCCTGGAGCCTGAGCGTGCAGACCCACAAGGTCACGGGCATCCGATGAGCCCGCACACGCCATCGATTCCGCATGCGCTGCCCTCCCCGCTGAGCGTGCCGCGCGGCGTGTACCACATGAGCCAGCGCTTCTTCTTCGACGCGGCGCACACGCTGGAGCGCGACATCGACGCCGCGGGCAGCCGACGCATGCACGGCCACACCTACCACGCCGAAGTCACGCTCAGCGGCCAGCCCGACCCGGCCACCGGCATGGTGCTCGACCTCGGCCACCTGCGCCGGCTCATCGACGAGATCCGCGACCAGCTCGACCACCATCTGCTCGACGAAGTGCCCGGCCTCGGCACCCCCACGCTGGAGAATTTATGCGCCTACATCGCAGCCCGGCTCGCGCCGTGTGCCGCGGGGTTGAGTGCGGTACGGGTATGGCGGGAGTCGACAGGGGACGGGTGTTTGCTGCAGATGGCGTGACCTGCGGCGGGTGGGTTCAGACCAGCATAGCCAGCGTCCGCGCGTCCCGGTCGCCGTCGTAGAAGCGGCGCAGCACCTGCTCGAAAGGCGCCTTGTCTTCACCGGATGACGCCGCCGCGGCGAACAGCGTCATGCATGACTTGAGTTTCAGGTCATCGGGCATGCCGAAGACTTCCATGGCCGATGTCGCGGGCAGGCCAAGCAGCACTTCGCAGCAGGCATGCAGCCGCGGGCCGAGCACGTCGTGGGCGAGGTAGGCCCGGGCCTCGGCCACTGACGTGATGCCGTAGTGCCGTGCCATGGCGCTGTGGCCCAGGCCGCGCAATTGCGGGAACACGAACCACATCCAGTGGCTGCGTTTGCGGCCGGCCTCCAGCTCGGCGAAGACGTCGGCGATCACCGGCGCCTGTGCGCTGACGAAGCGCGCCAGGTCGAAGCCGGTGGCGGGCACGTCATGTCCCGGTGGGTTGGCAGGGGGACTGCAGGATGGGGCGGGCGCCGCCGCCGCCGCGCAGGGCATGCAACAGGGTGGGCACGGCTTTCATCAGCGTTTGTGTCGGCGGCGCGGACGTGGCCGACCCTGGGGAGCTTGGCAATGCCGGCGGGGCATGGGCAGCTACCGGCTTGGCGTCGCGTGCCGCCACGTAGGCGTTGGCGCTGAGGCCGAAATTCAGGTGGTGGGCATGGGCATGGGCGTCGTCGTCGGCATTCAGCACGCCGTCCAGCATCGTGCGGCAGACGACGTCGCTGCCTTGCGCGACCTGGGCAGCCAGCCAGTCTTCGGCCACGGTGGTGTCGGCATCCGCGAAAGCAAGCCAGCGGGCACCGGCACGCAGCGCGGCCTCGGCGCCGGCCTTGCGCGCCATGCGGGTGTTGCGGGCTTCCACGTCCATGGTGTGTACGCCCCAGCTGCGCGCAAGCCAGCCAGTGCGGTCGTCGCAGTGGTCGAGCACCACGGTGATCTGTACGTCTTCTTGCGCCACTGCGGGATGGCGCGCCGCACGCACCAGAGACTCCAGGCAGGCGTCGATCTGGTCTTGTGCGTTATGGGCCGCAACGATGATGGAAATCATGGAACACCCCGTCGGTTGATGTGAGGCAAGGGCTTGGCAGCGCCGGTGCCACGGGCATCACGGCCTTCTGCCTATGTCCAGATGCTAGGGTCGAGCGCATGGGCTGCTTGTAGGAGGGCAAGCGCTCGTCGCGCCATGTTTTGCCTTGGCGCACTGTCACATGCGCAAGCCGCCGGTGCTCAGGCCCGCGGGTGGTCCATGAAGAAGCGCAGGACTTCGGCACTGGCGTCGGGGCCGGTCGCGTCGGTGTAGCTGCCGTCGGCCTGGCCGCCGCTCCAGGCGTGGCCCGCGCCATGCACCAGCCAGTGTTCGCCGCGCACTGCACCGCCGCAGTCGGCGTAGACCGAACGGGTGTAGTGCCGTCCGCCGGGTGCCACACCGGCCAGCACGCGGGGCAGGTGACCGCCTTCGTGGCCACAGCCGCAGACTACCGCGGCCTCGATCACGCGGGCGCCGTTGCGCGGATGCACGGTCTGGTCGTGGTCGCCATGGAACACGATGGTGGGCACGGCAGGCCTGGCGGCGGCGTCGGCCAGGGATTCGCCGCGGCCGGTGAACATGGCCGACAACGCACCGCCGGCGTCGTGCGCGGCGCCATGTGGCAGGCCCGAATGCACAGCGGCCGCGGCAAACAGGTCAGGGTATTCGGCGGCCACCGTGGCGGCCATGGCGCCGCCGGCCGACATGCCCGCGATGTAGACCCGCGCCGGGTCGATGCGGTGTGTGCGCAGCACGGCCTGCGTCATGCCGGCGATGACGGCCGGCTCGCCGCTGCCGCGCCGCTGGTGGTTATGTTTGAACCAGTTCCAGCAGCGTGAACGGTGGCCTTCGGCCGACTGCGCCGGGTACAGCACGCACAAACCCAACGCGCGCGCGAGTGTGTTCATGCGCGTGCCGCGGGCGAAATCATCCGGGTCTTGCGAACACCCGTGCAACATCACGACGAGCCCGGTGTGGCGGCCGCGCGCGCTGGGGGGCACGTAGAGCTTGTAGCCCAGCGTCCTTCCGGCTTCCGTGTGGCTGCCAGCGCGGAAACTGCCGCGCGCCTTGGCGATGCCGCCGACCCGCTGCCCCACCGCGGCCAGCCGACGCGCGACAACTTTTGGCTTGGCAGGCGTCTTATCGGAGGGCGCGGCTTTCGCACTGGTGCCAACTGGCGTGTCGGGTACATCCAAGTCCGCAGCCGTTGACCCGCCCGCAGTGCCATGCAGCAGGAAGCTGCCCTGGCAAAACCCGATGGTCAGGCTGGTGAGTTCAAAGAAATCGTCGAACATGGACATGAAAATCACCCGAAGAAGACAGCAAGCGCTGCGTTGTCAGCAGTTTCATCGGGGGCTCGGGCTGGCCACCATGGCGAGGCCACCCGAGCTTTTGTAGTCGAAATGCGCTTACGCAATGGTCATGGCACGGCACGGCATCCGCGCGGGCGATGGCGCAATGCAGCGCGCCGGCCAAGCGAGCGGTCAACTGCCGAGCTTGTCCATCGGCATCACGGCCCAGCGGTTGCCGACCTTGTCCTTCAGGTCGTTGATGAGCGCCTGCAGCACGGTCTCCGGCACCACGGCGCCGAAGCGTTCGGCCAGCACCTGGTCGGCCTTCACCGGCTTCTTTTCACCGATGAGGTAGTTGCCCTCGTCGTCGTGCGGTGTGGTGATGTTCATCTCTTCATACCGCGTGGCGAACCAGCGCCACATGGCGGTCTTCTGCTCAACCTCGGTGGCACTGCGCAGCCAGTCGTCGACCGGTTCGAAACGCGGCTGGGTGACGTCGCCTGCAGCCGGCGGCAGGTCGATGAGTTGGCCGTCGGTGAGTTCGTCTGTGGCGATCATGGCCATGGTGTTTTCCTTTTGGGTTGGATGGGTGCGGCGGTATGCCTCGGTATGCCTGAGCCTAGGCAAGCGCCCCGTGCGCGGCTGTAGGCATTCAGGCATTTGTGGTGTCCCACGCCGAGACGGCCCGGCATAGACTCGCCACCCATGACCACACCGCCCTGGCTCACCGCCGCCACCCTGGAGACCGGCGTGCGCACGTTCGCAGCCGGCAGCAGCAACCCGCGCATCACCACATTCCACGACCACACCAACCTGCGGGGTTATGACGACAAGGCTTCGTGGTGTTCGTCGTTCGTCAACTGGAGCATGGCGCAGGTGGGCATTGCCGGCACGGGATCGGCGCTGGCGCGGTCATGGCTCGACTGGGGTATGCCGCTGGAGACGCCACGGCTGGGCTGTGTGGCGGTGTTGTCGCGCGAAGACCCGACGGGCTGGAAGGGCCATGTGGGTTTCTTCCTGCGCGCCGATACCGAACATGTGTACCTGCTGGGCGGCAACCAGCTCGACGAAGTGCGCGAACATTTTTATCCACTGTCAGCGGTGCTGGGTTACCGCTGGCCTGACGCTGTCGCGACACGGTCAGTCAGCCACATCCCGTAACCTTTTCGCGGGGCATCCGCCCATCCAATGTCGAGTTGGCCTCCGCATCCTCCGCAGACCGACTGCCAACCGAACCGCTCCATGGCCACTCCCCGCATCGCCCTGCTGAATCCGAACACCGACGTCGAAGCCACCCGGCAGATGCTACGAAGCGCCCAGGCCGCCACGCCCGCCCACATCAAGGTGGAAGGACGCACCGCACCGCGCGGGTCGCTGTTCATCACCAATGAAGCCGATTACGAGGCGGCCACCTCGGTGGTGGTGTCGTATGGGCAGGACGTGGCGGCCGAGGGCTTTGCCGGCGTGGTGATCGCCGGTTTCAGCGACCCGGGGCTGCGTTCGCTGCGCGGCTTGTTGTCGGTGCCGGTGGTGGGCATCGCCGAAGCCGGCATCAAGGAAGCGGGCCTGCATGGCGGGCGCAGCCGGCGGTATTCGATCGTGGCCATCACCCAGGCGCTGGAGGCCAACCAGCGGCGATCGGCCGCCGCCTATGGCCATGGGCAGAACCTGGCCTCGGTGCGTTTCACCAGCGGCGACCCGAAGCTGCTGTATGCCGATCCGGCTGCGCTGGAACACGCCTTGCTGGCGGCCTGCGAACTGGCCATCCGCCACGACGGCGCCGAAGCCATTGTGATCGGCGGCGGCCCGCTGTCGGTGGCGGCCGACGCCATCGCGCCGCGCCTGGGCGTGCCCTTGATCGAGCCCGTGGCCGCGGCGATGCGGCGCATCGGCCGCGAAATCGGCGCGCGTTCCGAAGGGCCGGTCATCTGAAATTCGCCGCCGTCTGTGCAGCCCGCGCAACAGTGAGCTTGTCCGACCGATCCTGTATCCATAGCAGCAGGCGTCGATACCGCCTGAAGCCACGGGCTAAAATTTGCGGCAAAGTGCCAACCCGCCGAGGCCGACGTGTGTGGAAAATCCGCGCAGGCCGGTGGTAACCTCCTTGGCCATCCGCATCCCATAGCCACCCCAGACAGCCGCCGCCCTTGAACGACCGCGCCATGAACCCGCTGAAGACCTCCCTGCTGGCCATGCTGCTGCCCGTACTGGGCATGGCCGGCACCGCCGCGCAGGCCCAGAGCCCGGCGCCGGTCGCGCCGTCGACCTGGTTCACCGTGATGGGCGACCCGTACGACACCACGGTCAACACCGTGCAGGTCGACCCGGTCGACTACGACGGCGACTCTCGCACGATGCGCGTGCGCGTCAGCCGCTCCACCCTGCGTACGAGCTGGGACGGCGTGCCCTACCGCTCCTACACCTCCAACGTGGCCTTCGACTGCGACCGCAACAAGGCGCGCTACCTGAGTCTGAGCTACTACGCCCAGCCCGGTTGGCATGGCGAGCCCGACAAGACCGTCGACTACACCACCGGACCGCCGCGCATGATGGAGTTCCGCGACGTGACGCCCAACCCGACGCAGCGCATCATCCACGCCGCGTGCCGTCTGGTCGCCAGGCGTTGACACGTTTTTCAGCTTTGCCGCCCATCGCCGTCATCGACTTCGAGACCACCGGCATTTCGCCAGGGCAGGGTGCGCGTGCGACCGAAGTCGCCATCGTGCTGCTGGAAGACGGCCGCGTGGTTGACCGCTTCCAGAGCCTGATGAACGCCGGCGTGCACGTGCCGTATTTCATCACCCAGCTCACCGGCATCACCAACGCCATGGTGGCCGCCGCGCCGCTAGCCGAGCACGTGATGGACGACGCCGCGCGCTTCGTGGGCGACGCACCGATGGTGGCGCACAACGCCGCGTTCGACCGCAAGTTCTGGCAGGCCGAGCTGGCGCTGGCCGACTGCCCGGCCGAACATGCCTTCGCCTGCACCGTGCTGCTGTCGCGCCGCCTGTACCCGGCGGCGCCCAACCTTAAGCTCGGCTCCTTGGTCGACTTCCATGGCCTGCCACGCTTTGGCGCGGCGCACCGGGCGCTGGCCGATGCCGAAATGGCCGCCGCCCTGCTCGGCCAGATCCAGCACGACCTGCGCCAACGCTGGCGCGTGGCGCGGCCCGAACACGGCCTGCTGATGGCATTGCAGCGCTGCGCCAAACCGGGCGTCGGCGCACTGCTGGCCCAGCACGCCGAGCCGGCGGCGGCGCCCGTGGCTGCCAGCACTTCTGCCGACCCGTCTTCCGACTCTTCTGCCGACACTTTGCACCGACCCCTCACCGCCGCCTGATCGGCTTTGCCGGCTGTTGAGTAGCGCCCCGCGGCGGAGTACGATCATCACCCCGCGGGCGCATTGCCTCGCACCGATCCGGTCTGTCGGCGCGCCCCGCCCACCCCCAAAAAAGCCAGAGGCGCCCCCAGGTCCCCCCCCACCCACCCCGGGGCCGCCGCGCCGCGCACCCACGACACCACCCGCATCGACGACACCCGCATCAAGGCCGTGCGCCCGCTGATCACGCCCGCCCTGCTGCAGGAATGGCTGCCCGCCCCGGCAGCCGCCGAAGCCCTGGTGGCGCAGAGCCGCGCCGCCATTTCGCGGGTGCTGCACGGCCATGACGACCGGCTGGTGGTGGTCGTGGGCCCGTGCTCGATCCACGACCACGACCAGGCGCTCGACTACGCGCGCCAGCTCAAGGCCCAGGCCGACGCGTTGCAGGACGAGCTGCTCATCGTGATGCGCGTCTACTTCGAAAAGCCGCGCACCACGGTCGGCTGGAAGGGCTACATCAACGACCC
>JAQGMQ010000603.1 GCA_028292305.1 Rhodoferax sp. | reverse complement strand
CAGCCTTCGAGGTGGTCGTTGACGAAGCCCACCGCCTGCATCAGCGCATACAGCGTGGTCGGGCCGACGAAGGTCCAGCCACGCCGCTTCAGCTCTTTCGACAAGCGCACCGAAGCCGGCACGGTGGGGTTGGCTTGCCAGTAGGCCAGGTCGAGCACCGCGGGCCGTTCTTCGGCCGGCGGCTCGAAGCGCCACAGCCAAGCGGCCAGCGAGCCGACTTCGTCGACCAGCGCCAGTGCGCGTTGGGCGTTGTTGATGGCGGAGGCGATCTTCGCGCGGTTGCGGATGATGCCGGGGTTGGCCATCAACCGGGCCACGTCGGTCTCGGTGAACGCGGCCACGGTGGCGATGTCGAAGCCGGCAAACGCGGCGCGGAAGTTCTCGCGTTTGTTCAGGATGGTCTGCCACGACAGGCCCGACTGGAAGCCTTCCAGGCAGATCTTTTCGAACAGCAGACGGTCGTCGGCCACCGGCCGGCCCCATTCGGCATCGTGGTAGGCGGGCATGGCCGCGCGCCAGGCGCAGTGCACCGTGCCATCGGGCGTGGTGGCCAGGCCGGGGCTGTCAACAGCGGGTGATGGTGTGTCGGTCATGGTCGATGCCCGGCCGGATGTGGCAGGGCATGACCGGAGTCTAAAGGCCGCGGATGCCAGCCGAAAGACCACACCCAGACAAGCAGCGGACAAAAAACGCCATGCGCGTTGGCGCCGTCGCCAGGCCAGCCTTCAGTCCGGCACCACCGCCGTGACTTCGATTTCGACCTTCGCCTCGTCCTCGATCAGCGCCGACACTTCCACCGCGCTCATCACAGCGTTGAAGCTGCCGATCAGCTCGCGTAAGGCTACGCCGATCTCGGGATAGGCCTCCACGTTTTCGTGTTTGTTGGTGACGTTCCAGGTCATGAGCACGATGTTCTCGGGCTTGGCGCCGCCTTCCTTCAGCACGTCGACCACGTTCTGCAACGCCTGGCGCACCTGGCCCGCCATGCCGCCCACGGCGAAGCGGCCTTCGGCGTCCCAGCCGACCATGCCGGCGACGAACACCATGCGGCCCGTGGCGCTGACGCCATTGGAGTAACCGCGCGGACGGGGCCAGCCCGGAGGTTGGAGGATTTGGGGCATGGGGAATCTCCTGTTGTTGTGTGGTTTCGGGCAAAGAGGTTCAGGCCGGATCGCGCAGCCGGAACCGCTGTAGTTTGCCGGTTTCGGTGCGCGGCAGGCTGCTGCGGAATTCAATGGCGCGCGGGTACTTGTAGGGTGCCACGTTGGCCTTCACGAACTCCTGCAGCTCGGTGACCATGGCCGGGGTCGGCGCCGCGCCGGGCTGCAGCACGACATAGGCCTTCACGATCTGGCCACGCTCGGCATCGGCCACGCCGATCACGCCGCATTCGGCCACCTGTGGGTGCAGCAGCAGCGCGTCTTCGACTTCGGGCGAGGCGATGTTGTAGCCCGACGAGATGATCATGTCATCGGTGCGTGACTGGTAGTGGAAGTAGCCGTCGTCGTCGACCAGGTAGGCGTCGCCGGTCAGGTTCCAGCCGTTCTTCACGTATTGCTTCTGGCGCGCGTCGGCGAGGTAGCGGCAGCCCGTCGGCCCCTTCACCGCAAGCTTGCCCACGGTGTTGGCCGGCACCGGCTCACCCGCGTCGTCGACCACCCGCGCCACGTAGCCGGGGATCGCCTTGCCGGTGGCGCCCGGCCGCGCGTGGGCCTCGTCGGCGGAGATGAAGATGTGCAGCATCTCGGTGGCGCCGATGCCGTCGATGAGCTCGATGCCGGTGACCTCCCTCCACAAGGCACGCGTGGCGGCGGGCAAGGCTTCGCCGGCCGACACACATTTGCGCAGCGTGCCGCCGCGCAATGCCGCCGCGCGTTGCGCCATCACGCGGTACGAGGTGGGCGCGGTGAACAGCACCGTGGCGCCATGGTCCAGGATCGCGTCCTGCAGGTCGCCGGGCGTGGCTTTTTCCAGCAGCACGGCCGAGGCGCACACCGACATCGGGAACAGCACCAGCCCGCCCAGGCCAAAGGTGAACGCCAGCGGCGGGCTGCCGATGAAGATGTCGTCGGCGGTGGGCTTCAAGATGTGCGGCGGCCAGCAGGCGCAGATGGCCATCACGTCGCGGTGGTAGTGCATCGTGCCCTTGGGCTCGCCGGTCGTGCCCGAGGTGAAGGCCAAAATGCAGGTATCGTCGGAGGCCGTGGCCACCGTGTCGAACGTGGCCGGGCGCCTGGCCATCGCGGCTTCCAGCCCCGCCTCCTTGCCGTTGAAGTAGCTCACTTGCGTCAGCAAAGGGCACGCCGGCAGCGCCAACTGCAATTCTTCCGCCAGCCGCGCATCGCACAGCGCATGCGTGACCTCGCCCTTCACCGCCATCTGCGTCAGTTCCTTGGCGCGGAGCAGCGGCATGGTGGCCACGGCGATACCGCCGGCCTTCATCACCGCGAACCAGCAGGCCACCAGCATCGGGTTGTTGGCCGAGCGCAGCAACACGCGGTTGCCGGGCACCAGGCCCAGGTCGTTGACCAGCACGTTCGCGATGCGGTTGGCCTGCGCCTGCAGGTCGGCATAGGTCCAGCGGATGCCCTCGGCCTGCAGGCAGAGCCGGCCGCCGCGGCCCTCGGCCACATGGCGGTCCAGCAGCTCGGTCGCGCAGTTGAGCTGCGCGGGAAATCGCAGCGCAGGCAGGTCGAACAGGAACTCGGGCTGGTCTGCCGCCGCGGGCAGGTGGTCGCGGGCGAAGGTGTCGATGTGGGCGCTAATCATGGCGGGCTCCGGAGGATTACGAATGTCTTGCGGAAGAAGTGGCCGGCGCTTCCTTGAGCAGGTCGCGGGCGATGATCAGCTGCTGCACTTCGGTCGCGCCTTCGTAGATGCGCAACGCGCGGATCTCGCGGTAGAGGCGCTCCACCGGCTGTTCGCTCACCACGCCCAGGCCGCCCCACAACTGCACCGCCGCGTCGATCACCTGCTGCGCGCCTTCGGTGGCGACCATCTTGGCCATGGCGGCTTCGCGGGTGACGTTCCTGCCCTGGTCGCGCAGCCAGGCGGCGCGGTAGGTCAGCAGGGCGGCGCTGTCGATGGTGGTGGCCATCTGGGCCAGCTTGGCCTGGGTCAGCTGGAAGTCGGCCAGCACGCCGATGAACAACTTGCGGGTGGTGGCGCGGTGCAGGCCTTCGTCGAACGCACGGCGCGCAAAACCCAGCGCCGCCGCGGCCACCGAGGTGCGGAACACGTCGAGCGTGCGCATCGCCACCTTGAAGCCTTCGCCGGCCGCGCCGATGCGCTGCGCCAGCGGAATGCGGCAGTTGCTGAATTTCAGACGCGCCAGCGGGTGCGGCGCGATCACGTCGATGCGCTCGGCAATCTCGAAACCCGGCGTATCGGCGTCGACGATGAAAGCCGAGATGCCGCGCGAGCCCGGCGCTTCGCCACTGCGGGCGAACACCACGTAGAAGTCGGCGATGCCGCCGTTCGAGATCCAGGTTTTTTCGCCGTCGAGCACGACCGCATCGCCCTCGACCCGCGCGCTGCAGGCCAGCGCCGCCACATCGGAGCCCGCGTCGGGTTCGGACAAGGCAAACGCCGCAATCGCCTCGCCGCGCGCCACGCGGCCGAGGTAGCGGGCCTTCTGCTCCGCGCTGCCGGCCAGCGAGATCGCGCCCGAGCCCAGGCCCTGCATCGCGAACGCGAAGTCGGCCAGGCCCGAATGCCGGGCCAGCGTCTCGCGCAGCAGGCACAGGGCGCGGGTGTCGATGGCATCGCTCGCGCCGCCATGGGCCGTGCCCGCCACCGCATAACGCAGCCAGCCGCCCTGCCCCAGCTGGCGCACCAGTGCGCGGCAGGCGGCGTCGACATCGGCGGGGTGGTCCTGCGTGATGTGCGCGGTGGCCCAGTCATCCAGTGAGGACTGCAGCGCGCGGTGCGCATCGTCGAAGAACGGCAGATCCAGGTACTTGGTATCGCTCATGGCAGTGGCCTCAATTGCCTTCGAAGACCGGCTTCTGCT
>JAQGMQ010000601.1 GCA_028292305.1 Rhodoferax sp. | reverse complement strand
TTGACCTTGTCCGGCAGCGCGCCGCCGAAGGTCGGGCCATAGGCGAAGCAGGTGGTGTCGCCAGCGGGCGTCGCGGCGACGTTGGCCAGGGTACCGGAGCGCAGCCCATAGGTGCCGCCGGTGATGCTGATCAGGTTCGACGGTGTATCGAGCCCGCAGCCTTGCGCATTGCCGCCGCCGTTGCGCGCCCCGAAGGTTTCCACAAAAACGCCGGAGTTCAGCACGGCCACGTTGTTAGCGCCCAGCAGCGGCGAAGTCTTGCCGGAGTGGTCACCACCGGACACATTGGTGTTGGTGTAGTCGAACGTCACCAGGTAAGCCTGCGCTGGCACGCTGGCCAAGACCATTGCCGCCACAAACCCACCCAGAAGAAATTTTTTCACGCTGTCACTCCTATTGTTTCTATAACCGTTCACTGAATCGATTATCGAAGCCTCTGCTTGGCATAAAAATGCAACCCGGCGGGTTTTCGGTATTTGTTGGCAAAAACCGGGGACGAATGCGCGCGCTGTCGGATTTGCGCAAATGCTGCGAAATTGCCATGCGGCCCGGTGAAACGCGACAGTGCGAGGTGCCGCTGGATGCACCGTGAACTAATCCACAGATGTAGCAGCCTTAGGCGACGCTGGTTAAATATGAGCAAATTTCGGGCTATTTCATCAACTTGCACCGCAGGCGAAGCGCGAAAATTGAGCAGATGAGAGACCCAGCGGGCGACCCGCTCCTTCCTGATGCGCCCGCCCGGCCCGATGGCACAGCCACGCCGGTGGTTCCGCCAGTGCCTCCGCCTGGCCCGGTGCCGCGCACCGCGTTTATCGCCAGGCCCGACGTGCAGGCCTGGGCCGCCCTGGTGGCGGGGCTGCTCGTCACACTGGCACTTGGTGCGGTGCAGTTGAGTCGCAGCTACGACCGCATCACCGCCGAACAGGAAAGCCGGTTGCAGACGCAGGCCCGTGTCGTTTCCGAAAACATGCTGCGCCAGCTGCGCGGCGTCGACAGCGCGCTGCGCGGCATACGCTCCGACCTGACCGCCTCCAGCCATGCCGAGGCCGACGTGTCGCCGCACCGCCTGAAGGAGTTGGGCCGTGCCATGCCGGGGGTGCGCGGCATCGTGGTGCTGGACGCGAACGGCACCGTGACCGTGTCGGAAATGTCCGCCCTCACCGGCCAAAATTTCACGCGACGCGACTATTTCACCGCGCCCCGCGACCGACCCGACTACACCAGCCTGTATGTGTCGACCCCGTTCACTTCCACCCGCAACGTCTACTCGATCAACCTCGGCCTGGCCGTGCCCGACGCGCGTGGCCAGTTTGCCGGTGTGGTGTCGGCCAATCTGGACCCGGACTACTTCGAGATCGTGGCCCGTTCGGTGCTGTATGCGCCTGACATGCGCGTCAGCCTGGTCCACGGCGACGGCAAGGTGTTCATCGATGCGCTGCATGCGCAGTCGAGCCTCGGCCGGGACATGCATGCGCACGGCAGCCATTTCAACGAACACGTAGCCAGCGAGCGCGACGAGACCACCACGCAGGACGTCGACACCGGTACGCGCGAGGCCCGCATGGTGGTGTTTCGCACCGTCTTTCCGAAGGATCTGTACATGGACACCCCGCTGGTGGTGTCGGTCAGCCGCAGCCTGGACGCCGTGTATGCGCCCTGGCGCGACGATCTGCTGAGCGATGCGATCTTCTTCGTGTTGCTGTGCGCCAGCTCCGCAGCCACCTTGTACTTTGTGCAGCAGCGACGGCACAGCAGCGCCCGCGCGGCGCGCGAACGTCGCGTCCTCGCAGACAAAGCCGCACTGCAATTGCACAACGCCGCGGAACTGCAGCTGCGCACCGGTCGCCTCGCCAAGGTCGGCGGTTGGCAGCTGGAGTTGTCGACCATGGCGATGACCTGGACCGACGAGATGTTCGAAATTCACGACCTCGACCGCCAGACGCAGTTGTCGAAGGCCTGTTCGCTGGCCCATTACGTGCCCGACGCCCGCCGGCAAGTCGAAGAAGCCATGAACGAGGCCATGCGGCGCGGCACGCCATGGTCACTCGAAGCCCGCATCGCCACACCCAAAGGCCGCAATCTGTGGGTGCGCACGCAGGGCGAGGCCATCTTCGAAGGCGGCCAGGTCGTGCGGCTGGTGGGTGCGCTGCAGGACATCACCGAGCGCGTGCAGTTTGCAGCCGACCTGCAGGCCGCCAATGAGAAGCTGGAACGCCTGACGCTCACCGACGGCCTGACGGGCGTGGGCAATCGCCGGCTGTTCGACCAGAAGCTCGAGTCCGAATGGGCGCGTTGCGCACGCCGCGGCCTGCCGCTGGGGCTGCTGATGGTGGACATCGACCACTTCAAGCTTTACAACGACCGCTACGGCCACCAGGCCGGCGACGAAACCCTGCGCCGCGTGGCCGGCATCCTGGCCCGCTGCGTGCAACGCTCGGGCGAACTCGTGGCGCGCTACGGCGGCGAAGAATTCGCCGTGTTGCTGCCCGGCAGCGACATGGAAAGCGCCACCACCGTCGCCGAAGGTTTCCTGGCCCTGATCGCCCAGGCGGGCATCGTGCATGCGGCATCGACCACGGCCGCCACACTGACGATGAGCATCGGCGTCGCCAGCGTGCAGCCGCTGCCGAATGCGCTGCCGGAACAGTTGGTGCACTCCGCCGACAGCGCGCTGTATATCGCCAAACACCTGGGACGGAATCGGGCGGAGCAGGCACCGGAGTTTTCCGGTTAGCCCGTCAGTCTGGGTCCGAATAAAAAGTCAACGACTTCCGCATGCGGACTTATTGCACAGACGCCTCGGCGTCAAAACGATAGATTGGCCGCATGAACACATCATCCGCATCACTGGTATTCGATGACCCGGAGTCCGAGCGGCTCGAACACATCGAGAGCTGGCAAGCCATCGGCATCGTCGCCCTGGGCACTGGCGGTTTGGCGCTGGTATTGGCGGGGCTGGGGGCTTTGGCGGTGGCTGTCGCGCACACGCTGGGCCGCCTGTTCGGGTAGACAACGCAAGGCCGCCAGGCCGGAGCACCGTGCCGTCGCAACACGGCATGGCCTGGCCGGGCTCAGATTGAGCGGCGCAGCCGCAGACCGGAAGCGCCATACCCAGCGGTAAATTGCGCAACGCTCGGGAGTGATCCAAGCAGCCTTGGTCAAAGAAAAAGGCCGCTAACTGTATGTCTTTAGCGGCCTTTGTAGGGTCGAATGGTGGAGCTGGGGGGAATAGAAACCCCGTCCGCAATCCATGTTCCCGCAGATATAAATGTTTAGCAGTCTTATTAAAGTATCGCCACCTG
>JAQGMQ010000594.1 GCA_028292305.1 Rhodoferax sp. | reverse complement strand
GGAGACACAGGACATGGAAAAAATAGGTTTCATCGGGCTCGGGCGCATGGGCAAACCCATGGCCGCCAACTTGCGCAAAAAGGGCTTCGAGCTGGTGGTGCTGGACATCAATGCCCAGGCCGTCGACGAACTGCGGGCGCTGGGTGCGACGGTCGGCGAAAGCGTGGCGCACATCGCGCGCGGCTGCGGCATCGTGGTCACCATGTTGCCTTCTTCGGTGGAAGTGGAGCAGGTGGCGCTGGGCGCCGACGGCATCTTCGCCCATGCCGCCAAAGGTACTTTGCTGCTCGACATGAGCACCATCGACCCCCTGGCCACCGACCGGCTGCAGGCGGCGGCGCTGGCGTGTGGCCTGTCCGTGGTCGACGCGCCGGTGGGACGCCTGGCCGAACACGCGGACCGGGGCGAATCGCTGTTCATGGTGGGCGCGAGCGAAGCCGACTTCGCCCGGGTCAGGCCGCTGCTCGACGCGATGGGCACCACCGTGTACCACTGCGGCGACGTGGGCACGGGCGGCCGCACCAAGCTGGTCAACAACTATGTGGCCGTGACCTTGTGCCAGGTCAATGCCGAAGCGCTGGCCCTGTCGCAACGCTTCGGGCTGGACATCACCAGGACCTTGCAGGTGTTGTACGGCACCTCGGCGACCAACGGCCAGCTGCGCATGAACTTTCCCAACAAGGTGCTGGCCGGCGACACCACGCCGGGCTTCACCATCGATCTGGCGCACAAGGACATGGCGCTGGTGCTCGGCGCGGCCCATGCGGCCAAGGTGCCGATGCCGGTGGCCGCGGCGGTGTTCGAGTCGTTCAGCCTGGCCCGCGCCAGCGAATATGGCCACGTCGACTTCTCCGGTATCGCCGACGCCCTCTGCGATCTGGCCAGGATCGAACGCGCGCGCGTTCCCAAGGGCTGGAAGCCGGGTTGACGGTGGCGCCGGCATCGGCATCGGCATCGGCATCGGCATCGGCGGGGCCGACCATGGGTTCAGAGTTGACATAAAAAAGGATGGCCACCACAGCGGCCACCACAAGGAGACAAGACATGAAATCAGGAATGAAAAGCTGGATGGCCCTGGCCATCGGTTGCTGGTGCGCCGGTGCCGCGGTCTCGCAGACCAGTGGCGAGAAGATCAGGATCGGCTTCGTGACCGACATGTCGGGCGCCTACTCCGATCTGGACGGCGCGGGCGGCCTCGACGCGGTGCGCATGGCAGTTGAAGACTTCGGCGGCAAGCTCTTGGGCAAGCCGATCGAAGTGCTCTGGGCCGACCACCAGAACAAGGCCGACATCGCCGCCAACAAGGCGCGGCAATGGTGGGACCAGGACCAGGTCGACCTGGTGGTTGCCGGGTCGAACTCGTCGGCGTCGCTGGCGATCAGCAGCCTCTCGAAGGAGAAGAAGAAGGTCTTCATCAGCGCCGGCGCCGGTGCCGACAGCCTGACCGAAGAAGCCTGCCAGCCGTACATGGTGCGCTACACCTACAGCACCTCGGCGCAGGCCCGTGGCACGGCCGCCGCGATCCTGAAGCAGGGCGGCAAGAAGTGGTACTTCATCACCTCCGACTATGCCTTCGGCTACTCGCTCGAGAAGGCCAGTGTGGACGTGGTCGAAGCCGGCGGAGGCGAGGTCCTGGGCAGCACCAGGCACCCTCTCAATGCCGGTGATTTCTCGTCCTACCTGATGCGGGCCCAAGCCTCGGGTGCCGACGTGCTGGGCCTGGCCAACGGCGGCAGCGATCTGATCAACTCGATCAAGACGGCCAAGGAATTCGGCGTGGGCAACAAGATGCGCCTGGCCGGGCTGATGGTGTTCATCACCGACGTGCACAGCCTGGGCCTGGGCTCGACCGCCGGCATGTACCTGACCGATGGTTGGTATTGGGACATGAACGACAAGTCGCGGGCATTCGCCACCCGGTTCTTCGCCAAGCACAAGAAGATGCCGACGACCTTCCAGGCCGGCGACTACTCGGCGACGCTGACTTATCTGAAGGCGGCAAAGGCCGCCGGCAGCACCGATGCGGACAAGGTGATGTCGGTGCTGAAGTCGAGCAGGATCGACGACATGTTCGCCTCGGGCTACATCCGCGCCGATGGCGCGATGGTGCATGACATGTACCTGATGCAGGTCAAGAAGCCCGGCGAGTCCAAACATCCCTGGGACTACTACCGCCAGGTGGCCGTCATCCCGGGCGAGGCGGCCTATGCGCCCACCAAGGCCGGCGCCTGCGCGCTGATGCCCAAGGGTTGACACCAGCGGGTCGGCGTTGCATCCGCCGATCGCACCACGCGCATCGCGCACGACCCGCATCCCTGCATTCCTGCTTTGCTGTATCTCGCGGCTCCGGTCGGGTCGTGTTCTCATTTTTTCAGGAGACATTTCATGGCATCTTCACGCAAGGTTCGGATGGCGCGGTACGCCCATGTCTGCATGCTGGCCACCTTGGGCCTGTTCGCCAGCGCGGCGCAATGCCAGCAGTGGCCCACCAAGCCGATCCAGCTGGTCGTGGGCTACGCCGCGGGCGGTGCGCTCGACGTCATGGCGCGGATCGTGGCGCAGAACCTCACCGAGTCGCTGGGCCAGCCCGTCATCGTCGAGAACCGTGGCGGGGCCAATGCCGGCATCGCCGCCGAGTTCGTGACCCGGTCCACGCCGGACGGCTACACCCTGCTGGTCGCCACGCCCAGCATCGAGTCGGTCAATCCCTTCATCTACGGCAAGTTGCCGTTCGACGCGCAAAACGACCTGGCGGCCGTGGGCGCGCTGGGCAGCGTGAAGCTGATCCTGTCCACGCGCAAGAACCTGGGCCTGAACGACACCGCAGCGCTTGTGGCGTATGCCAAGGCGCATCCGGGCAAGCTCACGTATGGCTCTGCCGGCGCCGGCAGTACCAACCACCTGGTCGGCGAGTTGTTCAAGCTGAGCACCGGAACGTCGATCACCCATGTGCCGTACCGCGGGGCATCGGCAGCGCTGCAGGACGTGCTGGCCGAGCAGATCGACTTCACCTTCGACCCGGGGCTGGGCGCACAGCACGCACGCGCCGGCAAGCTGAAGCTGCTGGCGGTGGCCAGTCGCACGCGGTCTCCGCTGTTTCCGGACGTGCCCACGCTCAGCGAGCAGGGTTTCAAGGACATGGACTGGGACACCTGGGTGGGGGTCTACGCCCCCGCGAAGACGCCGACAAAAATCATCACGGCGCTGAATCTTGAAATCAACAAGGCGCTGGCTTCACCCACCGTGCAGCAGCGCATGCGCGACATCGGCGGCGAGGCCGCGCCCATGACGCCGGAGGCCTTCAAGGCCATCGGCCGCAGGGAAACCGAGACGTTCGAACCGCTGATCAGGAAGCAGGGCATCCGGGTCGACTAGGCCCCTGCCACCGTTCAACAGTGGCTGACTTTGTGCGGCCGGCCAGCCACCCCATGGCCCGTCATTCCGGAAATCCGCACAGCTTTTTTTCAGGCGCCGCCCGCTGAGATAAAAACGCAATGAAATCAAGGCGTTGAGGCTTCGCGTTAACCCCTACCGCAGATGGCACAGGCATTGCAAAGCATGCCGTGCCCCACCGCAATGGCGGCTGGGGCACATCCAAAATGCACAGGAGACGACGTGATGAATGAGAAACAACGCGCACGGCCGGGCCGGCGCCTGCAGTTCCCGCTGATGACCCTGGCCGCGGCCACGCTGGTGGCTTGCGGGGGCGGCAACGACACACCGGCGCCCAAGCTCGACTTGCAGATTTTGTCATCCAGGGCTGACTACGTGAGCGACGGCGATGCGCTGGTGGCCGTCAAGAGCTCGTCCACCGAACCCATCACCCTGAGCCTGAACGGCGTGGCCTCCACGGCGGCGCTCAAGCCCGACCCGGTGGACGGCAGCCGCATGTTGGCCGTGGTCAGTGGCATGAAGCTCGGCGCCAACACCATCGAAGTCAGCTCCGCGGGCGCCACGGCCCAGCTCGCGGTGACCAACTACCCGCGAACCGGCCCGATGATCTCGGGCCCGCAGACCAGCCCCTACATCTGCCAGACCGATGGCTTCCTGCTGCCCGACGGCAGCAAGCTCGGGCCTGCCACCGACGCCAACTGCTCGGTGCCGGCCAAGGTGCAATACCTGTACCGCAAGCTGTCCGGCGGTGCGCTGGTGGCGATGACCAGCACCACGGCGCTGCCGTCCGACGTGGCCAGCACCACCACCACGGCCGGCGTGCAGGTGCCGTTCGTGGTGCGTGTGGAAACCGGCACGATGAACCGCGGCATCTACCAGAACGCGGTGCTGCACGACCCCACCAAGGATGCCGCCCCGACGCCTGCCACGCCGCCGAGGGGCTGGAACCGCAAGCTCATCGGTGTGCATGGCACGGGCTGCGCCACCGGCTGGTACATCCAGGGCCAGGGCATGGGCGTGAGCCCCTACACCTTGACCAACCTGACCCGGCTGGGCGAGGGTTATGCGGTGTTCACCAATACGCTGAACCACCCGACCAACAGCTGCAACGCGCTGCTGGCCGGCGAGACCACGATGATGGGCAAGGAGCACTTCATCGAAACCTTTGGCGTGCCCACGGCGACGGTGAGCGTCGGCACCTCGGGTGGTGCCTACACCAGCCTGCAGGTCGCCGATGCCTATCCGGGCGTGTTCGACGGCGTGTTCATCGACGCCACCTTCCCTGATGCGTTG
>JAQGMQ010000570.1 GCA_028292305.1 Rhodoferax sp. | reverse complement strand
CACGGGCCGCGACAGCCACAATCTTTTCGGCATCAAGGCCCAGGCCGGCCGGGACGGCGCCCGCGCCGAAGCCGCGACCACCGAGTTCGAGGACGGCGCCGCCGTGAGCAAGACCGAGTCGTTTCGCAACTACCCGGACTACGCCACCGCGTTCCGCGACTACACCCGCCTGCTGCAGGACAACCCGCGTTATGCCGCCGCGCTGAACACCGGCGCCGATGCCGGTGCCTTCGCCCAGGCGCTGGCCCGCGGCGGTTATGCCACCGACCCGAACTACGCGGCCAAGCTGACCCGGCTGGCCACGCAGCTCAAACCGCTCGACTAACGCGGCGCACCCAGGATGTTTTCAGGCTCCACCGTACCGGCTTCGATCACGCGTGCACGGATCACCTTGTTGGTGGCCGCATTGCGCACCCGCACCACGTCGCGCAGCCGGCCGGCTTCGAGCGCCTCGCCCGCGGCCTGCACCTCGATGCCTTCGGTGCGCGCCAGGATGACCACGCTTTCGCCGCGCCGCACCAGCATCGGTGCACTCAGCCAGCGCGCCTGCAGCGGCTGCCCGCTGCGCACCGCGTGGCTGCTGGCCTGGCCCGCTGCCTGCGACGGGTCGGCCAGCACATCGGCCAGGTCGGCCACCCGCCGGCGTTCGATGCCGAGGTCGGATTCCAGCAGCGGCTGGTTGGCGCGCACGTCGACGGTGGCCACCACCACCCTGGCGGTGAGTTCGGCCCGCACCGTCCATTCGCGCTGCCAGCCCTCGGGGCCGGTGCACACCGCCGCGAAACGCATGCGCGTGAAGCTGCGGGTGTCGAGCGGCTCCACCGTCACCGGGGTGTCGCAGGCCGGAAGCGCCGCGGCGCTGCTGGCCGAACGCAGCTCGACCACCGGATCGACCAGGCCCTTGGCCGCGGCCTGGTCCAGCACGAACTGCCGCGCCGCCGATTCGACCCGCGTGGCGAGCTGCGCGGCCGTGGGCATGGGTGTGGGTGTGGGCATGGCCGCTGCAGCAGCCATGGCCACCCCCGGCAGCGCCAGGGCCGAGGCCCACCACATGCCGAGCAGGGCCGACCGCGCACGCGGACGGTGCTGAGCGGCACCACTGAACCACCAGAGAAGGGATACGAGATGGGAATTCACTTTGACAAGGCCTTGGGGGTACACGCCGACACCCTGCGGATGCGGGCGGATCGTACCAAAGTCCTCGCCTCCAACCTGGCCAACGAAAGCACGCCCGGCTACCAGGCGCGCGACATCGACTTCGCGGCCACGCTGCAAAGGAACCAGGGCGGCGACAGCGGCGCGGTGTTCGACAGCGAGGCCGGCGACCTGCTCTACCGCGTGCCCAACCACCCCACGCAGGACGGCAACACCGTGGAGCTGGGCGTCGAGCAGGCCGAGTTTTCGCAGAACGTGTCCGACTTCCAGACCAGCCTGACCTTCGCCAACATGAAGCTCAAGGGCCTGGCCAAGGCCATCGCCGGCCAGTAGGTCGCTCCAAGTCTTCAACCGAGGAATTCCCATGTCATTCCGTGAGGCAACCCCATGTCACTCCGCGCCATAGCCCAGATCGCCGGCTCCGCCATGACGGCGCAGACCGTGCGGCTCAACACCATCTCCAGCAACCTGGCCAACGCGCAGTCGGCCTCGGGTGTGGAGGCCGACACCTACCGGGCGCGCAAGCCGGTGTTCTCGGCCATACCGCAGCCCGGCGCCAACGACATGCAGTCGGCCGGCGCCCGGGTGCAGGTGCTCGACGTGGTGCAGAGCGACGAGCCGCTGCGCAAGACCTACGAGCCCGGCCACCCCCTGGCCAACGAGAAGGGCGAGGTGTTCTATCCCAACGTCAACCCCGTGGCCGAGATGACCGACATGATGTCGGCGTCGCGCGCCTTTGAAACCAATGTGGAGGTGCTGGGCCGGGTGAAGGCCATGCAGCAGTCTCTGCTCCGACTCGGCGAAGGCTGATCTCCATGGAAACCACACTCCCCACGCTGCCGTCCACCAGCACCAAGACCGGCACCGACGGCATTGCCAGCGCCCTGGGCGGCGGCAGCAACGTGTCCGACATGTTCGTCAAGCTGCTGGTGGCGCAGATCAAGAACCAGAACCCGCTCGAGCCCACCGACCCGAGCGAGTTCGTCGGCCAGCTGACCCAGCTGAGCCAGATGGAAGCGCTGCAGAAGCTCACCGACCAGGGCAGCTCCAGCGCGTCGATGATGTCCAGCATGCAGATGCTGGCGCTCGGTGCGCAGGTGGGCTCGCAGGTCACGGTGCAGACCGACAAGCTGCAGCTCGGCGACCAGCCGGTGCCGATCAGCTTCACGCTGGGCAGCAACAGCACCAAGAACACGCTGGTGCTCACCGCCAGCGACGGCACCGAGACCCGCGTCGAGCTCGGCACGCGCAGCCTGGGCGACGCCCACTACACCCTCGATCCGAAAGCGCTGGGCCTGGCGCCCGGCAGCTACGGCATGGCGCTGGTCACGGCCAGCGACGAGAAGCCCGCACTGCAGGTGACCGGCACCTTGTCGAGCGTGCAGCTCACCGGCGGCGGCGCGGCGGTGATGAACGTGGCCGGCGCCGGCCAGGTGGCACCCGCCGCCATCACCGGCTTCAACGGCCGGCCCGCCGGCGCAGCCGTGGCCGCCAACTGAGCCAACCAACCCCTCAGAAACCAGTCAACCAAGGAATTGCCATGAGCTTCGAAATCGCCCTCTCCGGTATCAGCGCCATCAACACCTCGCTGGACTCCATCAGCAACAACATCGCCAACTCGGGCACCTTCGGCTTCAAGTCGACGCGCGCCAATTTCTCGTCCATGTACGCGGGCTCGCAGCCGGCCGGCGCACAGATCGGCTCGCTCACGCAGAGCATCGACATCGGCGGCGGCGTGCTCACCACCGGCCGCGGGCTCGACGCCAGCATCCAGGGCCGCGGCTTCTTCGTGGCCCGCGAATCCACCGGCGTCGAGGTCTACACCCGGGTCGGCGTGTTCGGCACCGACAAGGACGGCTACCTGATCGACGCCTCGAACCGCCGCGTGCAGGGCTACGCCACCGTGGTCGACGCGGCCGGCGTGCCGGTGCCGGGCGCCGGCCTGGGCGCGATGGGCGACGTCAAGGTGCCCAGCGGCCAGGTGGCGGCGCAGGCCAGCACCAAGGTCGACTACGTGAGCAACCTGTCGTCCGACTGGGTGGCCCCGGCGGCGGCCTTCGACCCGGCCAACCCGGCCACCTACAACAGCGCCGACGTGTCGGTGGTGTACGACTCGCTGGGCAGCAAACACACGGTGCGCCAGTACTTCGTGAAGCAGGCCACGCCGGCCAACACGGTGCAGGTCAACTACACCTTCGACGGCGCCACGCTCGGCCCGGCGGCCACGCTGAGCTTCGGTACCGACGGCCAGCTCGTGCCCGGCGCACTGCCGCCGCTGGTGCCCACGCCAGCACCGGCCGGCGTGGACCCGATCAGCATCGCCTTCAACTACACCGGCACGACCCAGTTCGCCGGCGACTCGCGGCCATCGGTGAATGCGCCGAACGGTTATGCCTCGGGCACACGGGTCAATGTGCAGCTGTCGGAAGACGGCTCGGTGATCGCCGAATACAGCAACGGCCTGAAGCAGAAGGTCGGCATGCTGGCCATCGCCACCTTCCCCGACGAACAGGCGCTGGTGCAGGTCAGCGACACCAGCTGGACCACGTCCAACAACTCGGGCACGGCGCTCTACACCACGCCGGGCACGGGCACGGCAGGCGACCTGACGGTGGGCGCCATCGAGCAGTCGAACGTCGACATGACTTCGGAGCTGGTGAGCCTGATGACCTCGCAGCGCAACTACCAGGCCAACACCAAAGTCATCTCCACCGAGAGCGACATGATGCAAGCGCTGATGCAGGCGGTGTGACATGGACCCGATGATCTATTCGGCCATGGCCGGCGCCGAGCGGGCCATGCGCGCGCAACAGGTGCATGCCAACAACCTGGCCAACCTGTCGACCACCGGCTTCCGCGCCGACCTGGAACTGGCCACCAGCGAGACCGTGTCGGGCTACGGCTTCGACGCGCGCCACATGAGCAGGCTGCAGGCCAACGCGGTGAGCGCCAAGGCCGGCACCGCGGTGGCCACCGGGCGCGACCTGGACGCGGCCATCGCCGGTGACGGTTTCTTCACGGTGCAGTTCGGCGAGGGCGAGGCCTACACCCGCAGCGGCGCGTTCACGCAGGACAGCGAAGGCACGCTGCTGCTCGACGGCCGCAAGGTGCTGGGCGAGACCGGGCCGATCGTGCTGGCGCCGACCTCGAAGATCTCCATCGGTGAAGACGGCACGATTTCGGCCCAGGTCGAAGGCCAGCAACTGATGGAAACCGTGGACAAGCTGAAGCTGGTGAAGCCGGCCGCGGCCGACCTGGCCAAGAACGAGGCCGGCCTGGTGGTCAGCCGCAGCGGCGAGCCCATGCCGACCAGCGAAGAAGTGGTGGTGCGTGGCGGCTACATGGAAGGCAGCAACGTGTCGGCCGTGGAAGAGATGGTCTCGACCATGGGCCTGAACCGCGACTTCGAAATCCAGATGAAGCTGTTCAAGGCCGCCGACGACATGGCCGCCAACGGCAACCGCCTGATGCGCGAGTAGCCGCGCGCCCGAGCCCACCAACCCATTCAAGGAACAGACATGAACCCAGCCCTCTGGATCAGCAAGACCGGCGTGCAGGCGCAGGACGCCAAGCTGCAGGCCATCGCCAACAACCTGGCCAACGTGAACACGGTCGGCTTCAAGCGCGACCGCGTGATTTTTGAAGACCTGTTCTATACCGTGGAGCAGCAGCCCGGCGCGCAGTTGGACAACAACCGCAATTCGGTGTCCGGCGTGCAGCTGGGCAACGGCACCCGCATGGTCGGCACGCAGAAGGTGTTCACCACCGGCAGCCTGCAGACCACGGGCCAGGCGCTGGACGTGGCCATCACCGGCTCGGGCTTCTTGAAGGTGGAGCTGGCCAATGGCGAGAGCGCCTACACCCGCGCCGGCCAGCTGTCGGTGAACCAGGACGGCCGGCTCACCAACGCCCAGGGCCTGCCGCTGCAGCCGCAGATCACGGTGCCGGCCAATGCCGGCACGCTGATCATCGGCGAGAACGGCATGGTCTCGGTGAAGGTGCCCGGCACCGACGTGCCCACCGAACTCGGCCAGCTGACCACCACCAACTTCCTCAACCCGACCGGCCTGCTGGCCATCGGCGACAACCTGTACCAGCAGACCACGGCCAGCGGTGTCGGCGTGGACGGCAACCCCGGTGACGACGGCCGCGGCAAGCTGAAGCAGGGCGCACTGGAAGGCTCGAACGTGCAGGTGGTCGAGGAGATGGTCGACATGATCGCCGCGCAGCGCACCTACGAGATGAACACCAAGGTGTTGTCGGCCGCCGACGGCATGCTGCAGAACCTGGCCCAGGCCGTGCGTTAGCCATGCACGCGCGCTGCCTGATTTCCTTTGCCGGCCCGGCCGCGCGGCTGGGCGCCGCCGCCGTGGCCCTGCTGCTGGCGGGCTGCGAGACGCTGCCACCGCTGATCACGCCGCCGCCACCACCCGCCGAGCCGCTGATCGTCACGCCGATGGTGCGGCGTGGGCAATCGGGTGGCGTGTTCAACACCGAAGCCATGTCGTCGCTGACTTCGGACAGCCGCGCCTTCCGGCCCGGCGACGTGCTGACCGTGGTGCTGCAGGAAACCACGCAGGCCAGCAAGAAGACCGGCACCAGCACCGGCAAGAACAGCAGCGCCTCGATCTCGCCGCTGCTGCTGCTGGGCAAGACGCTGAAGTCCGACATCGGCATCGACGCACAGCGCAGCTTCGACAGCAGCGACACCAGCACCCAGCAGAACACGCTGCAGGGCGCGATTACCGTGGTGGTCAGCGAGGTGTTGCCCAACGGCCTGCTGCAGATCCGCGGCGAGAAGAGCCTGACGCTGAACCAGGGCGAGGAATTCATCCGGGTCAGCGGTTATGTGCGGGTCTCCGACATCGACACCGACAACCGGCTGTCGTCGCAACGCATCGCCAACGCGCGCATCGTGTATTCGGGGCGCGGCGCACTGGCCGACACCCACCGCCAGGGCTGGCTCACCAGCTTTTTCAACAGCCCCTGGATGCCGTTCTGAACGGCTTCGCCCCAAGGAAATCACATGCGTACTTCTGCTGCCACCGTATTGATTCTGGCGCTGCTCTGCGGCGCCGACACCGCCATGGCGGCGCAAAGCCTGCGCAACCTGGTGCAGGTCGAGGGCGTGCGTGAGAACCAGCTGATCGGCTACGGCCTGGTGGTCGGGCTCAATGGTTCGGGCGACAGCACGCAGGTGAAATCGGCGGGCCAGTCGGTGACCAACATGCTGAAGCAGTTCGACGTGAAGATGCCCGAGCGCAGCGACACCAAGACCAAGAACGTGGCCACGGTGATGGTCAGTGCGGTGTTCCCCCCGGGCTACCGCAAGGGCCAGACCATCGACGTCACCGTGTCATCGCTGGGTGACGCCAAGAGCCTGCGCGGCGGCGCGCTGCTGCTGGCCCCCTTGCGCGCGGCCAACGGCGAGGTGTATGCGCTGGCCCAGGGCAACCTGGTGGTCGGCGGGCTGAGCGCACAGGGCGCGAGCGGCTCCAGCGTGACCATCAACACCCCTACCGCCGGCCGCATCCCGAACGGCGCCAGCATCGAGCGCGAAATCGAAACCGATTTCGACACCCGCCCCACGGTGCGCCTGAGCCTGCGCCGGCCCAACTTCCAGACCGCCACCAACATCGTGCAGACCATCAACCGCGGCTTCGGCAACATCGCCACCACGCGCGACGGCAGCAGCGTCGAAGTGCAGGCCCCCGACAACCCGACCGACCGCGTGGCCTTCGTGGCGCGGCTGCAGGCCCTGAACGTGGACGTCGGCCTGGAGACGCCCAAGGTGGTCTTCAACTCCAAGACCGGCACGGTGGTGATCGCGCTGGGCGTGACGGTGCGGCCGGCGGCCGTGTCGCACGGCGCGCTGAAGGTGGTGATCAGCGAACGGCCGCAGGTGAGCCAGCCCGGCCCGCTGAGCAACGGCCAGACGGCGGTGACGCCGCAGTCCAAGGTGACGGTGGAGCAAGGCAACGGCCGCATGTTCGCGTGGCCCGCCGGCGCCAAGCTGCAGACCATCATCGACGCCATCAACAGCACCGGCGCAACACCCGATGACATCATGGCCATCCTGCAGGCGCTGGACCAGGCCGGGGCCATCGACGGCGAACTGGTGGTGATCTGACATGGCGGCCAGCACGTTCCCGGTTGCATCGGCTCTGCCGCTCGCGGCGCCCCAGCCTGCCGAGGCGCCGGTGCAAGCCGCGCAGATCGACCCGGCGCAGCGCGCCAGCCTGGAGAAGGCCGCGGTGCAGTTCGAAGGCCTGTTCATCCACCAGATGCTGAAGGAGATGCGCAAGAGCACCGAGGGCATTGCCGGCGACGACGCACTCTTCAAGAGCCAGCAAGGCAACGGCCTGCTCGACATCGCCGACGGCATGGTGGCCGACGCCATGGCCAGCCAGCGCGCCTTCGGCATTGCCGACACCATCCTGCGCCAGATGCTGCCGCCGGGGTCAGGCGCCCAGGCTGCCCCGGCCGTCGTGGGGGCGGGCGCGGGCGAACTGCACCTGCCCGTTGACGCCGCGCTTAAGTTCCAGGACCCGCGGGTCGCCCTACCGCTGGAGAGGCGTGGCGCTGTGCCATCCACTTCCAACTCCGAACCCCGGGACCCCTCGCCATGAGCATGATCAACAACGCGCTGTCGGGTTCGCTCGCGGCCCAGGCCGCGCTGTCCGTCGCCAGCCAGAACGTGGCCAACCTGATGACGCCCGGCTACACCCGCCAGGGCATCCTGCTGACCGCCATGCAGCCGTCGCGCACCGGGGCGTTTGCCGCGGGCGATGGTGTGGCCACGCCTTCGCTGTTCCGTTTCGCCGACGATTACAAGAGCCTGCAGATGTGGCAGGCCGCGTCCAGCGTGGGCGAGTTCGGCACCGCACAGCCCTACCTGACCCAGTTGGAGCAGGTGATGGGCGACGACACCTCCACCATCAACAGCGGCATGGATGCGTTCTTCAGCGCCCTGAACGCGGCCAGCGTGGAGCCCACGTCGACGCCGCTGCGCCAGCAGGTGATCAGCGCGGCCGAGGCGCTGGCCGTGCGCTTCAACAGCCTGAACCAGGTGCTGGCCAACCAGCGCAGCGCCGTCTACCAGCAGCGCACCACCACCGTGGGCCAGGTCAACACCCTGGCCGCCGACATCGCCAAGCTGAACCAGAAGATCGCCTCGGCCACCGCGCTGGGCGCCAGCCCCTCGGGCCTGATGGACGAGCGCGACAACAAGATCGACGCCATGGCCAAGCTGGTCGGCGTGAACGTGATCAGCCAGGCCGACGGCACACGCAACGTGTCGCTGCGCAACGGCGCGCCGCTGGTGGTGGGCAGCACCGCGGCCAGCATCAAGGTGACCACCGCGCCCGACGGCACGCAGGGCATGGCGATCGAATTCGCCAAGGAAACCTTCGCCGTGCCGACGACCGATCTGGGCGGCGAACTCGGCGGCCTGGGCAACTTCGAAAACGACGTGCTGACGCCGCTGAAGCAATCCATCAGCGACATGGCCGCGCAGCTGACCACTGCGTTCAACACCCAGCTCGGCGCCGGCTTTGCGATGGACGGCAGCCCCGGCGTGGCCCTGTTCCAGCTCGACACCACCAGCGTCTCGGCGCTGCTCACCGTGACCGCCGGCATCAAGCCGCAGGACCTGGCTTTTTCGAGCAACGCCACGTTGCCGGGCGACAGCGGCAACCTGCTGAAACTGATCGGCGTGAAGAGCCAGCCCGTCACCGTGGGCTCGCTCGGCTCGGTGCTGCTGGGCGACGCCTACACCCAGCTGGTGAGCCGGCTCGGCACCGACAGCCAGCAGAACGCTGGCGCGTTGTCGGTGTCGGAGACGGTGCGCACCTATGCCGAATCGAACTGGAAGTCGACCAGCGGCGTCAACGAAGACGAGGAAGCCGTGAACATCATCCAGTACCAGCAGATGTACCAGGCCAACATGAAAGTCATCGCGGTGGCGAACTCGCTGTTCGACGCCACGCTGGCCATGATGGGCTGACCCGGGAGCCGCCATGCGTATTGCCACCACCCAATTCCACCTGACCATGAGCAGCGCCCTGCAGACCTCGCAGGCCCGCCTGGAACATGTGATGGAGCAGATGAACTCGGGCAAGCGTTTCCTGCTGCCATCGGACGACCCGATCGCCAACGTGCGGCTGTCGCGCATGACCCGCGAAGAGGCCGCGCTGGACCAGTACCTGGACAACATCGCCACCCTGAGCACCCGGCTCACGCAGAACGAAACCGCGCTGGACAGCACGGTGCTGGACATGCAGCAGGCGCGCGAGCTGATGGTCTGGGCCTCGGACGGCACCAACAGCTCGGGCGACGTGAACGCCATGGCCGGCTCGCTGGCCAGCCTGCGCGACAGCCTGTTCTTCAGCGCCAACAGCAAGGACCAGGAAGGCCGGTATCTGTTCTCGGGCACGGCCACGGCCACGCCGGCCATCAGCTTCAACGCCGCCGGCGCGCCGGGTGCGCGCTACACCTTCACCGGCAACACCGGCACGCAGCAGGTGGCGGTGGGCAACGGCATCACCCAGGCGGCCAACGTGAGCCTGCCCGAGATGCAGGCCATGCTGAACTGGCTGGACACCACCGTGACCACGCTGCAGGCGCCCGGTGTGGACGTCAACAACCCGGCCACCCGCGCCGTGCTGACCACCACGCTGGACGGGCTGGACACCACGCTGGCCTCGGTCAGCAGCCAGATCGCGGCGCTGGGCGGCGCGCAGAACATCCTGGCCACGCTGGAGAGCAGCCACGGCAACGTCAGCGTGTCGAACAAGCAGGCCATGATCACCCTGGGCCAGCTGGACTACGGCGACGCGGCGACGCAGCTGGCCGGCTACACCACGGCGCTCGAGGCCACGCAGAAGGCCTATGGCCGGATCAGCGGCCTGTCGCTGTTCGACGTGTTGTGACGGCGCGCCAAGGCCCCATCACGCGGCAGGCGGTGCACTGAGATGCAGATCACGCCGTTGGAGACCCGCCCGCCCAGCCTGGCCAGCGCACTGCAGCGCAGCACGGCCACACTGCGCACCCTGCCCCTGGCCAGCGTGGCCCGGTTCGCGGCTGCGCGCCCCGCGAACACGTTCACCGCCAACCTGCCCGCGGGCGGCCTGGCCGATTGGCAACCGGGCTTGCAGACACAGGTGGCGAGCGCGCAGCAGGCGCTGCAATTCATCGACCGCCTGGCGATCGGGCTGCAGAAGATCAAGCTCGATCTGGGCAGCGCCATCGCCGGTGCGCCGGTGCCGCCAGAGCGGCTGGAGCAGCAGCGCCAGCAGTTGTCGCAACTGTGGAACACCCGAGCCACACAGGCCGGCGGCCAGTTGGACAGCCGGCTGGTCTTCAGCGACGACAGCCCGGCGATGCAGGGCTTCGCGGTACGCGGGCTGGACGCCGCCGCACTCAGGTCCGGCGGACGCGAGACCCTGGCGATCGCGCTGGGCACCCCCACGCCCGCGCGGCCCGCGTCGCTGGTGGTGCTGGAGCCCGGGCTGGACGCCAACACCGTGGCGCGGCTCTTCGACCAGGCGCTGGCGCCGATGGGCCTGCGCGCCGAAGCCGGTGCCAACGGCGGCGTGCGTTTCAGCGCGCCCGAAGGCCAATGGACCGCGGTGCGCGACACGCTGAGCATCCGCGGCGAAGGCCTGCGCTTCGCCACCGGCACCTATCACCGGGTGTTGACCGAGGCCGAGCCCGCGGCCATTGCAACCGACACCTGGTCGCTGGACGGTGGTGCCGCAAGCCGGCAGACGCTGCAGCAGATCGTCGACGCGCAGGGCCGCGTGGGCCGCGCCCGCGACGCTGCGCAGAGCCTGCTGCAGCACTCGGCCGCCGCACTAGACGCCAGCGACTCGGCGCACGACGCGGCCTGGGCCGGCCGCTACGCCGCCAGCTTCGAAGCCGCGGCCACGAACGCGGCCCCGGGTTCGGCCGATGGCGCGGCAGGTAGCCAGATTGGCCCGCTGCGCTTCCAGACCCTGGCTGCCGTGCAGGCCGCCCTGCCCCGGGTGAGCCGCCAACGTGTACTGAGTCTGCTGGCCTCGTCCGCATAAACGCCTGGCCAGCTCCGCATTGCTACAGCTGCAATAGAGCAGCCGCGCGCTGAAACTGGCCGGAAACACGGCCCACCGAACATCGCGCTCTTCCCCTTCATCGCCCCCTCTTTCCTGAACCTGCCCAACGGACCTCCCATGCGAACTTTCTTCTCCAGTCTTTCCGTCTCCCGGCGGCTGGCACTCGGCTTTGCGGCCGTGCTGGTGCTGTCGGCCATCATCATCGTGCTGAGCATTGCGCGCCTGAACGCCGTGGCGCAGGCAACCGCCAACATGGTCTCCGGTCCAGTCAAGACCGAACGCATTCTGGGCGACTGGTACCGCAACGTCGCGGCCGGTGTGCGCCGCACCCTGGCCATCGCCAAGAGCAGCGACACGTCGCTCACGCCGTTCTTCGCCGAAGACATCACCCTGTCGACCAAACAGTCGGGCGACTACCAGAAGGCCGTCGAGCCGCTGATGGAAACGCCACAGGAAAAGGCGCTGTATGCCGACATCGCCGACGCGCGCAAAAACTACCTGCAGGCGCGCGATGCCGTCATCGCCCTGCGCGCCGATGGCAAGTCCGAAGAGGCCAACCGGATGCTCGACGAGAAGTTCACGCCGGCCTCGAAGCGCTACATGGGCAAGTTCGAGGAACTGCTGGACGCGCAACGCAAGGAGATCGACGACAAGGCGCAGAGGGTGCAGGCCGACTACACCGCCAGCCGCGACCTGCTGATCGCGCTGGGCATTGTGAGCGTGGCCCTGAGCGCCGTCATCGCCTGGCTGATTTCGGGTACCATCACGCGGCCGCTGGCACAGGCCAGCGCGGTGGCCAAACGCGTCGCCGCCGGCGACCTGACGGCGCGCATCGACAACACCCGCACCGACGAACTCGGCGAGTTGCTGGCCAGCCTGCAGGCCATGCAGACCAGCCTGGTCGAGGTGGTCAGCAATGTGCGGTCGGGCGCGGAGAGCGTGGCCACCGCCAGCGCGCAGATTTCGCAGGGCAACAACGACCTGAGCGGGCGCACCGAGAGCCAGGCCAGCGCCCTGGAACAGACGGCCGCGTCCATGGAGGAGCTCAGTTCCACCGTCAGGCAGAACGCCGACAACGCGCGCCAGGCCAACCAGCTGGCGCAGAGCGCGTCCACCGTGGCCATCCAGGGCGGCGACGTGGTGGGCGAGGTCGTGAAGACCATGAAGCACATCAACGACAGCTCGAAGAAGATCGCCGACATCATCAGCGTGATCGACAGCATCGCCTTCCAGACCAACATCCTGGCGCTGAACGCCGCCGTGGAAGCCGCACGCGCCGGTGAACAGGGCCGTGGCTTTGCGGTGGTGGCCAGCGAAGTGCGCAGCCTGGCCGGCCGCTCGGCCGAAGCCGCCAAGGAGATCAAGAACCTGATCAACGCCAGCGTGGCCCGGGTCGACGAAGGCACGGCTTTGGTCGACCGCGCCGGCAGTACCATGACCGAAGTGGTGACCTCGATCCGCCGCGTGACCGACATCATGGGCGAGATCAGCGCGGCCAGCAGCGAACAGGCCGCCGGCGTCGCCCAGGTCGGCGATGCCGTGACCCAGATGGACCAGGCCACGCAGCAGAACGCCGCGCTGGTGGAGGAAATGGCCGCCGCGGCGACCAGCCTGCGGACCCAGGCGCAGGACCTGGTGCAGGTGGTGGCGGTGTTCAACCTGGGCCAGGTCGCTTCGCAACGCAACCCGCTGCTGGCCTTCGGCTGACCGACGCAGGCCAGGGGTCCAACGTACCGCCACCGCGCACCGCGCGCCGCATTGCGGAGACAATCCGCGCATGGCCCAAGGCAAGCGAATATCTCCCGACATCGGCAGCGAGGCCGTCCAGTCCATCAAGGACCTGGGCGCCGCGGCAAAACGCGGCCGCCTGGCCGCGGGCGAGGGGCAGGCGGGGGCGGCTGCCCGCCTGGGCGTGCATGTACAGACCATCGCGCGCATCGAGTCGGGCGAGCCCGGGGTGGCGGTGGGCCATGTGGTGGGGATGCTGGCGCTGTATGGCATCGGCACCCGGCTGCAGATGCCGGAGGCTTGACCCTCCGTTGCACCAGGTTCGTGAGCGCCCCGTACGCGCGCCCCGAAGAAATGCAGATATGCACATTCGCCCCTGTGCAACAGTCGAGCAAGCCGGGTGTGGCATATTGCCAACTCCGCATTGCAAAACCCTATGCACTCAACGCGAGTCAACATCGACCTGAGCTTCTTGAGTGGTGGTGGCGAAGAGCATGTTCTCACCGGGCGTGGCTCGACATGGCACGAGAACCAGATGTTCCCCATCACGCGGCACGACTGGACCTACAGCTTCGGTCCGATCGACGACGACAGCGCCGAAACCGGCATTGGCGGCGTGCTGATCATATGCAACGAAACCACGCGGCAGATGGCCCTGTCGAAGCGACTCGCCGACAGCGACGAGCGGCTGAACCAGGCCCTGTCGGCCGGCCGTGGCATCGGCACCTGGGACTGGGATGTGCTCAGCGACCAGGTGGTGGCCGATGCACGTTTCGCACGCCTTTACGGCGTGGCACCGGAGCGGGCCAGGACGGGCGCCCCCATCGTCGACTTCTTCGGTGCCATTCATCCTGACGATCTGCCTGGCCTGCAGGCGAAGATCGGCCTGGCCATGCAGGGGCCGATCGGGTTCAGCTCCGAGTACCGGTTGATCAAGCCGGGCGGCGAGGCCTGCTGGGTACTGGCGGAAGGCCGAGGCGAATACGACGACGCAGGCCGGCTGGTCAGGCTGTCGGGTGTGAGCTTCGACATCACCGATCAGAAAAAGGCCGAGGCCAGACTCCGCGAGAGCGAAGCCCACTACCGCTCCGTGCTCGCTGCACTGCACGAAGGCATTTTCGTTACCGATCCGGCGGGCCGCGTGATCAGCTGCAACCCGGCCGCCGAACGCATCATCGGCACCAGTGTTTCCAAATGGCAAGGCGGAAGCGCCATCGCGCCAGGCTGGCAACCCGTGCGCGACGATGGCACGCCGATCGCCGCCCAAGACCTGCCGGTTGGCAGAGTGCTGGCCGGCCATGGGCCGCAGCTGGATACCGAGGTCAAGGCCATTGATCGGGAAGGCCAGCCCCGCGTGTTTCAGGTGAGTGCGGTTCCCGTGGCTGGCGACGACGGCGTCCTGATGGCGGTGGCCACGCTGTTCGTCGACGTGACCGTGCGGCGGCGGGCCGATGAAGAGCTGCAGAGCTACCGCAGGGGACTCGAAGCCCTGGTGCTGCAACGGACCGCCGACCTCGAGACGGTGAATCGGGCCTTGCAGGATGCCGCACGCTTCAACCACGCCCTGACCGATGCGATCCCTGGCCGGGTCGTCTACTGGACACGAGACTGCATCTGCACGTTCGCCAACCAGGCGTTCGCCGAATGGTTCGGCACCACGCCCGATCAGCTGATCGGACGCAGCGCGCGGGAGGTGCACGGGGAGGCTTATCTGGCGATGATCTGGCCCGATCTGCAGGCCGCATTCCGGGGCGAACCGCAACATTTGATCCGCGAAACCCGGGACTTTCAGGCGCGCCTGGCAACGCACCAGGTGCACTACATCCCCGACACGGCCGAGGACGGCGGCGTTCGCGGCATCTGCGTCGTCGGCTATGACGTCACCGAGCTCAAGGCCGCCCAGACCGAGCTGCAAAATGCCAATGACGCGCTGGCCAGGTCGCGCGACGAAGCCCAGCAGGCCACCCGTGCCAAGAGCGCTTTCCTGGCCAATATGAGCCACGAGATCCGTACGCCCATGAACGCCATCATCGGCCTGACGCACCTGATGGCGCGCGACACACGCGACAGCCTGCAGCGCGACAGACTGGGCAAGGTGGCCAACGCGGCACAGCACCTGCTTGTCGTCATCAACGACATCCTCGACCTGAGCAAGATCGAAGCCGGAAAGCTGGAGCTCGAACATGCCGAGTTCGCTTTCCCGGCGGTGGTTTCGCGCGCCACGGAGCTGATCGCCTTGCGCGCCCGAGAGAAGGGCCTGCAGCTCATCATCGAGACCGATGCCGTGCCCGTGCACCTGTGCGGCGATGCAACCCGCCTGTCGCAGATCCTCATCAACCTGCTGACCAACGCGGTGAAGTTCACGACCGAAGGCTGGATTCGCGTGCTGGGGCACGTCGAAGCGCGAGACCAACGCCGCGTGAAGCTGCGCATCGAAGTGCAGGACACAGGCCTGGGCGTCCCGCTGGCGCAGCAGGCGGATCTGTTTGGCGCGTTCACCCAGGCTGACAGCTCCATTTCACGCCAGCACGGCGGCACCGGGCTCGGCCTCACGCTATCGCGCCAACTGGCCATGGCCATGGGCGGTGAGGCCGGTGTGACCAGCGCACCTGGCGCCGGCAGCACGTTCTGGTTCAGCGCCTGGCTGGAACTCGGGCACGAAGCCGAACGTCAGCCCGAAGCGTTGCCTGCGGGCGGATTGCACGCGCTGGTGATCGACGACCTGCCCGAGTCGCTGGCCGCCATGGGCAACATGCTGCGGGCCATGAACCTGGAGGTCGACCTCGTCGCCAGTGGCCCCGCCGCGCTGCTGCGCGTGCAGACCGCCATGGCCGCTGGCCGGCCCTACGACATCGTCTTCATGGACTGGAAGATGACGCCGCTGGACGGCATCGAAACCGCGTTGCAGATGCGCGAGCTGCTGGGCGAGGGCATGCCGCCCACCGTGCTGGTGACCGACCACGATGGCCCGTCGCTCAGCGAGACCGCGCGCGCAAGCCTGTTCGACGCGCTGCTGGAAAAACCGATCAGCCCATCGTCGATGCACAAGACGCTCGACGACGTGTTGCGAACCCGGCGCATCACCCAACCCGTGGCCGTGGCCGACCTCACCGACGCCGAAGCGGTGTTACGGCGCGACCACGCCGGCCAGCGCATCCTTCTCGCGGAAGACAACGAAGTGAACCGCGAGATCGCCGAGGAACTGCTGCGATCGGCGGGGCTGGTCGTCGAAGTGGCCGTGAACGGCGCGCGGGCCGTGGAGCTCGGTCTGTCGCGCCGCTACGACCTGGTACTGATGGACGTGCAGATGCCGATGATGGACGGGCTGGACGCCACCCGCGCGTTACGGGCGAGCGCTGGAAAGTCCTTGCCAATCATTGCGATGACGGCCAACGCATTCCTCGAAGACCGCGCCATGTGCCTGGCCGCGGGCATGAACGACCATGTTGCCAAACCGGTCAGCCCGGCGACCATGTACGCCACCCTGCTGCGCTGGCTACCGATGCACGGCGAGACCACCGACGTGGCGCGGCCGGCGCAGACTTCCGATGCCGCGGACGCAACCACTGGCACGACCGCGGTGGCCACGGGAGCCGCCGAAAAGAACGACGCAGTGCTTGCGCGACTGCGCGCAATCGACGGGCTCGACGTCGACACCGGCCTGACCATGACCGGAGGCCGGGTTGCCACCTACACCCGTGTGCTGGGCCGGTTTGCCGAAACCTACCGCGATGGCGTGCCAGTCTGGCTGGATGCTTCCGGGGAAGACGCGGAAGGCGTTGACCGCTGGCGGGCCGCCTGCCACTCCACGAAGGGCGCGTTGGCCACGATCGGTGCCAATGACCTGGGTGCGAAGGTCACGGCGCTGGAGCAGGCTTTGTCCAACACCGGCTCGCGCGCCGCGAACGTCGAGCGGGCGCAGGCACTGCAGCGGGATTTCCTGCGCCTGGTCGATCAGCTGTCGGCGCAGTTGCGTTAGGGCAACGCTGAATAAGTCCAGATGTGGCGCGAGGTTTGCTTGTGCTTTGGCAGCACAAACAAGCAGGTGAAGATGAAGCAGCAAACCCTCGCGATGGCGTCCGATCACGGCCAAGGATTCGAGCAG
>JAQGMQ010000551.1 GCA_028292305.1 Rhodoferax sp. | reverse complement strand
CCGAGCTGCGCACCATCTTCCTCGGCATGGACCAGTTCCGCGACGAGCTGCTGTATTCCGACGTGAAGGGCAAGAACCCGTTCAAGGACGTGCGGGTGCGGAAGGCGCTGTACCAGGCGATCGACGTGGAGGCCATCAAGCGCTCGGTGATGCGCGGTGTGTCGTGGCCCGCCGGCACCGTGCTGGCGCCGCAACTGAATGGTTCGCCGAAGAGCCTGAACACCCGCCTGCTGCCGTTCAACGCCGAAGCCTCGAAGAAGCTGCTGGCTGACGCCGGCTACCCGGACGGCTTCACCGTCGGCATGCAGTGCCCGAACAACCGCTATGTCTACGACGAGCAGATCTGCCTGGCCATCATCTCCATGCTCGGCCGCGTCGGCATCAAGATCACGCCGCAGATCGAACCCGTGGCCAAGTGGAACGTGCGGCTGAACACCATGGACGTGTCGCTCTACATGGTGGGCCACGCCGGCCTGCCGATGGCCGACTCGTACGCGCTGCTGTACGACGTGGCCGCCACCCGCACCGCCACCGCCGGCGGCCTGAACGCGGGCCGTTATTCGAACCCGGCCTTCGACGCCGTGCTGCCGAAGATCGCCTCCGAGCTGGACATGGCCAAGCGCAATGCCTTGCTGGCCGAGGCGGTGACCATCATGCGCGACGACGTGGCGTATATCCCGCTGCACCAGCAACCGATCACCTGGGCCTCACGCAAGGGCGTGGAGCTGAAGCAGGCGCCGGACAACCAGCTGCGGCTGTGGCTGGTGACGGCGCCTTGACCCCCCAACCCGAGGGCACAACCCATGCTCCGCTTCCTCTCAACCCGTCTCTGGAATGGCCTGCTGGTGATGATCGGCGTGTCGTTCATCTCCTTCCTGCTGTTCAGCTACATCGGCGACCCGGTCAACAACCTGCTCGGCGAGACGGCCACCATCGCGCATAAAGAGGCGCTGCGGGCCTCGCTCGGGCTCGACCAGTCGCTCGTCGTGCGCTTCTTCAAATACATCGGCCTGGCCGTGCGCGGCGAGTTCGGCATCTCGTACCGCAACCTCGAGCCGGTGGGACAGTTGCTGATGTCGCGCGTGCCGGCCACGCTGGAGCTGAGCCTGTGCGCCGCGGTGCTGGCGCTGGGCGTGGGCATCCCGATGGGCGTCTATGCGGGCATCAGGCGCAACTCGTGGCTGGCGCAGACCATGCAGGTGGTGTCGCTCATCGGCATCTCGGTGCCTTCGTTCCTCACCGGCATCATCCTGATCCTGGTGTTCTCGGTGGAGCTCAACTGGCTGCCCGCCTACGGCCGCGGCGACGTGGTGCGGCTCGGCGCCTGGAGCACGGGCTTTCTTTCGGTCAGCGGCTGGAAGTCGCTGGTCATGCCGTCGATCACGCTGGCCCTGTTCCAGCTGACCTTGTTCATGCGCCTGGTGCGCTCGGAAATGATGGAAGTGCTGCGCACCGACTACATCAAGTTCGCCCGCGCCCGCGGCGTGGCCGACCGGTCGATCCACTTCCACCACGCGCTGAAGAACACACTCATCCCGGTGATCACCGTGGCCGGCCTGCAGCTCGGCTCGCTGATCGCGTTCTCCATCATCACCGAGACGGTGTTCCAGTGGCCGGGCATGGGCCTGCTCATCATCCAGGCCATCACCTTCGGTGACATCCCGGTGATCGCGGCCTACCTGATGCTGATCGCGCTGCTGTTCGTGATCATCAATGCGGTGGTCGATCTTCTCTACTTCCAGGTTGACCCCCGCGTGAGGTTCGCATGAACACGACCACCCTGCCCACCACCGCCGAAGCCGCTCCGCCCTCGGGCTGGCACCGCTTCCTCGACAGCGATTTCGTCTACAGCTACAAACGCTCGCCCACCGCCATCGTCTCCTCGGTGACGCTGCTGCTGTTCGTGCTGGTGGCGTTGTTCGCGCCGTGGCTGGCGCCGCAGAACCCGTTCGACCCGGCCGCGCTCGACCTGATGAACGCGCGCATCCCGCCGGCCTGGCTCGAAGGCGGCCAATGGCAGTTTCCGCTGGGCACCGACGGCCAGGGCCGCGACCTGCTCTCCACCCTGATGTATGGCCTGCGCATCTCGCTGATGGTGAGCTTCTGCGCCACGCTGTTCTCGCTGGTGGTGGGGGTGACGCTGGGCCTGGTCAGCGGTTATGCGGGCGGCCGCATCGACAACCTCATCATGCGGCTGGCCGACATGCAGCTGAGCTTTCCGACCATCCTGGTGGCGCTGCTGGTCGACGGCCTCTCGCGTTCGCTGCTGCCGCGCTCGGTGCACGAGCAGCTGGCGCTGTTCGTGGTGATCTTCGCCATCGGCATCTCGACCTGGGTGCAGTACGCGCGCACGGTGCGCGGCGCCACGCTGGTCGAGAAATCGAAGGACTACGTGCACGCCGCCAAGCTGATCGGCATGGGGCCGATGCGCATCCTGTTCCACCACGTGTTGCCCAACGTGCTGGGGCCGGTGCTGGTGATCGCCACGCTGTCGCTCGGGCTCGGCATATTGACCGAGGCCACGCTGAGCTTCCTGGGCCTGGGCGTGCCGCCGACATCGCCTTCGCTGGGCACGCTGATCCGGGTGGGCAACGAGGTGCTGTTCTCCGGCGAATGGTGGGTCACCGTGGTGCCCGGCGTGTGCCTGGTGATTCTGGTGCTGGCCATCAACCTCCTGGGTGACTGGCTGCGCGATGTGTTCAACCCCAAGCTGAAGTGAGCGAACCTGGGACACCCCCGTGGCTGCGCGCACTGCGTGTCGCGAAGCCTCCCCCTTGCAGGGGGCCACACGGCCGGCCCGGCAAAGCCGGTTCCGCGGTGTTCTGGAAAAGTCAGATGAAATGGAGTTTGTCATGAGCATCCCCCCTGTCCTCACCGTGCAACACCTGCGCGTCGAAATCCCCACGCGGCGCGGCCTGCTGCTGGCGCTGGACGACATCAGCTTCAGCATCGCGCCCGGCGAGATCCTCGGCTTCGTGGGTGAATCCGGCGCGGGCAAGTCGCTCACCGGCATGGCCATTCTCGGCCTGCTCGACCCGCCGGGCCGCGTGGCCGGCGGCGAGATCCGCCTGGGCGACCGCCGCATCGACCAGCTCTCGCAGCGCGAGATGCGCAAGGTGCGCGGCAAGGAAATCGGCGCCGTGTTCCAGGACCCGCTGATGAGCCTGAACCCGCTGCTGCAGATCGGCGACCAGCTGGTCGAGACCATCCGCACCCATCTGCCGGTGTCGCAGGACGAGGCCGTACAGCGCGCGCTGGGCCTGATGCGGGCGGTGGGTATTCCGGCGCCCGAGGCACGCTTTACGGCCTATCCGCACCAGTTCTCGGGCGGCATGCGCCAGCGCATCGTGATTGCGCTGGCCCTGTGCGCCGAGCCGCGCCTGGTGGTGGCCGATGAGCCCACCACGGCGCTCGACGTGTCGATCCAGGCCCAGGTGCTGCAGCTGCTGCGCCAGCTGTGTTTCGAGAAAGGCACGGCGATGCTGCTGGTGACCCATGACATGGGCGTCATCGCCGAGACGGCCGACCGCGTGGCCGTGATGTACGCCGGGCGCATCGTCGAGATCGGCCGCGTCGAAGACGTGATCAGCCGCCCGGTGCACCCCTACACCCGCGGGCTGATGGGCGCGATCCCGTCGCTGAAACCGGTGACCGGGCCGCTGGCGCAGATCGACGGCGCCATGCCGCGGCTGAACGCACGGCCCGTGGGCTGCGCCTTCAACCCGCGCTGCCCGCTGGCCACCGACCAGTGCCGCACCGAGAGCCCGCCCGTGGCCACCTACGGCAACCGCCAGGTGGCCTGCTGGCTGGCGCCCGCAATTTTGTCAACGACCGCTGAACTGGAGGCCGCATGAACGCCATCCTGAAGCCCCGACCCGATGAAAAAAGCGTTGCATCACACAACGACATCGCCCTCAACGCCGTCAACGCGCTCACCGTCGACGCCATCACGCGCCACTTCGCGGTGAGCGCCGGCCTGCTGGGCGGCAAGCTCGGCGCCGGCAAGTCGGTGAAGGCCGTGGACGGCGTGAGCTTCGCCATCCGCCGCGGCCAGACCTTCAGCCTGGTCGGCGAATCGGGCTGCGGCAAGTCGACCCTGGCCCGCATGGTGGCCGGGCTCGACAAGCCCAGCGCCGGCGCCATTCGCTTTGCCGATGCGGGCCAGAAGGACCACCGCATTCAGATGATCTTTCAGGACCCCTATGCGTCGCTGAATCCGCGCTATCGCATCGGCACGGCCATCGCCGAGCCGATCCGTTTCCAAAAGCTGCTGCCCGAAGCCCAGGTGATGCCGCGTGTGCACGAGCTGCTGCGCCAGGTGGGCCTGGCGCCGGCCGATGCGCTGAAGTTTCCGCATGAGTTCTCGGGCGGGCAACGGCATCGCGTGTCGATCGCGCGGGCACTGGCCGGCAACCCGAGCTTCCTGGTGTGCGACGAGCCGACCTCGGCGCTCGACGTGTCGGTGCAGGCGCAGATCCTGAACCTGCTGCGCCGCGATCGGCTGCACGCGAACATCGTGC